>CAMDGJ010000009.1 GCA_945897545.1 Flavobacterium psychrophilum | reverse complement strand
TTGAATGTAATTACAGGTTTTAAAGCGTGATTTACAACATCTTCACCAATGCTTCCATTAAAAAAATGTGCTAATCCAGTTCTGCCATGTGTGCATATTCCAATTAAATCAGCGTTCACACTTTCGGCAAAATTAACAATTCCGTTTTCTATATTAGTGTCATTGTAAATGTGGGATGAATAGTTTTCAATATCGAAATTCGCTATAAAATTGCGCATAATTTTTTCGGCATCATAAGTCGTTTTAAAGCTATTGGGTGTACATATCATTACTAAAAACAAATTAGAATTAAAAATTTTTGCAAATTCAATCATCTTTTTGAAAGGTTTTTTTGTTTCTTTTGAAAAATCCGAAGCAAAAACAAAATTATTTGATTTAAATTCAGTAGTTCCTTTTTTTACCACTAGAACAGGAATTTCAGATAAACGAACCACTTTTTCGGCGTTGGAACCAACGAACAATTCATCAAATCCGGAGGTTCCGTGAGACCCCATTACGATCAGGTCAACTTTGTTCTTAAGTGAAGCGTCAATAATGCCTTCGGTTACTTTTTTAAACTCAAAAGCTTCAGACACATTGATTCCTATTAAAAATGCTGAATCCATTAAATTCTCTAAATTGGTGACGGCTTTGTTTTTATAATGCATAATTTCAGGAATGCTTTTACCACTGCCGCTTATGAAATCGCTAGCTTGATGAGGTAATTCTAGTATATGCAATAAAATAATTTCACTGTTATTTTTTTTGGCAATCTGAACCGCCACTTTTAAGGCTTCCTCAGAATATTTCGAAAAATCTGTAGGTACTAAAATCCGTTTCATATCTGTAAATTTTATTTATTAGCAGTTCTAAATGTATCGCCTTTTACTTAGCGGTGTTTGTGGTAAAGAAATTCATTTTTAGTGGTGATTTCATAATTAAAAGTTTAAAATTATGTAATAAAAATGGACGTAAAATGTAGAAGAATAAATCTACAAAATTTTATAACATAAAACAATCATTTTTGATTTATAAAAAAAACACTATATTTGCACTGTTATTTAATATGAAACTAGATAATGAGGCACGCATTGCGTGCCTCTTTTTATAAAGATTATGACATTTAAAGAGAAAGTTTTTGGTTTGGTAGCCAATGGACTGATAGAAAAGCCTTCTATTTTTCTTATAGATTTGACAATTTCAGATGCTTTTAAAATTAGTATCTTCTTGGATGGTGATAATGGAGTACTTTTGCAGGATTGTATCGATGTGAGTCGTGCAATAGAGAATAATCTAGATAGAGAAGAGCAAGATTTTTCTTTAGAAGTGGCTTCAGTAGGAGTGGGATCTCCATTAAAAATCGTGCGACAATACAAAAAAAACATTGGCAGAACATTAATAGTGAAATTAGCAACTGAAACTATTGAAGCAGAATTAGTTGAAGCTAATGATAATTTTATAATTTTGTCTTGGAAAGCAAGAGAGCCAAAAAAACTTGGGAAAGGAAAAGAAACAGTTCAAAAAAGAGAACAGATACCATATACAGAAATAAAAGAAGCAATTGTTACAGTAACATTTTAATTAATTAGTTGGCATGGAAAATTTAGCATTAATCGATTCATTTTCAGAGTTTAAAGACGATAAACTTATTGATCGTGTAACGCTTATGGCGATATTAGAGGACGTATTCAGAAATGCATTGAAGAAAAAATTTGGATCGGATGATAATTTTGATATTATCATTAATCCTGATAAAGGGGATATGGAAATCTGGCAAAGAAGAGTAATTGTTGCTGATGATGATTTGGATTTGGAGCATCTAGAAATTACATTAACAGATGCCAGAAAAATAGAACCCGATTTTGAAATTGGAGAAGAAGTTTCGGAAGAAGTGAAATTAATAGATTTAGGAAGACGAGCTATATTAGCTTTACGCCAAAACTTGATCTCTAAGATTCACGAACATGACAATAACAATCTTTACAAACAATTTAAAGATTTAATTGGAGAAATTTATACTGCCGAAGTACATCATGTTCGCCCAAGAGTAGTGATATTGATAGATGATGAAGGAAACGAAATCATTTTGCCAAAGGAAAAACAAATACCATCTGACTTTTTCCGCAAAGGAGACAATGTTCGTGGAATCATTGAAAATGTTGAATTAAAAGGAAATAAACCTCAAATAATTATGTCTAGAACTTCTGAAAAGTTTTTGGAAAAATTATTCGAACAAGAAATCCCAGAAGTTTTCGATGGTTTGATTATCGTTAAAAATGTAGTAAGAATTCCAGGCGAAAAAGCAAAAGTTGCCGTAGATTCTTATGATGATAGAATTGATCCCGTAGGAGCTTGTGTGGGAATGAAAGGTTCTCGTATTCACGGAATTGTTCGTGAATTAGGAAATGAAAACATAGACGTTATTAATTATACTAGCAATATTCAATTATATATTACGAGAGCTTTGAGTCCTGCAAAGGTTTCTTCTATTAAGATTAACGAAGAAACTAAAAGAGCTGAAGTATTCTTGAAGTTAGAAGAAGTTTCTAAAGCAATCGGTAGAGGTGGACACAATATTAAATTGGCAGGACAATTAACGGGTTATGAACTTGACGTTATCCGAGAAGGAGATGTGGCTGGCGCTCTTGCAGATGAAGATGATGTTGAATTAACAGAATTTTCAGATGAAATTGAAGAATGGGTTATCGAAGAATTTGCGAAAATTGGCTTAGATACAGCCAAAAGTATTTTGAAACAAGATGTAAATGACTTGGTTAGAAGAACTGACCTAGAAGAGGAAACAATACTAGATGTAATGAGAATACTAAAGGAAGAATTTGATAGCTAGTCAATTTTTCAAAAAATAAATTTTAAACCTTATTTTTCCTCTCCTATCGAGAGTTAGTGTGAGGAACAATAAAAAAATCACTTATATTCTTTCTCCTTTTGAAAGGGCAAGGTTGAAAAAAAGGTAATATTAAAAAGGTTTTATGTCTGAAGAGAAAGTTATTAGAATAAACAAAGTGTTAAGGGAATTGAATATTTCCTTAGAAAGAGCTGTGGATTATCTTAAAGATAAGGGGATTGTTGTGGAATCAAACCCAAACACAAAAATTTCTGACGATGTATACAACGTTTTGTGCGGTCAGTTTGCAGGAGATAAAGGCAACAAAGAAGCTTCAAAAGAGGTAGGTGAAGAGAAAAGAAAAGAGAAAGAAGCTTTACGTGTGGTGCGTGAAAAAGAAATTGAAGACAAACGCAAACAAGATGAAGAAAGGTTAAAAAACCAAGAAGTTATCAAAGCACGAGTTACTGTAACTGGACCCGTTCACGTAGGGAACATTGAACTTAATCCTAAAAAAGTTGTGGTAGCTCCACCTTCAGTAGTCCTCCAAAAGATGGAAATTCAAGAAACTTTTATTCCACAAGATAGCGCTGTTATAAATGAACTAGCACAAGATAAAGCTGTTTCAGAGCAAAAAGTAGCTAAACGTACTGCAGAAATTAAAGAGGTAAAAACTGAAGCTGTAATTGTGAAAAAAGTAGTGTCTAAAGTACCAGAAGTACAAGTTGAAGAATCAATAACTACTAAGTACACAAAATTATCTGGAGCTACATTAACAGGTCAAACTATCGACTTGAGTCAATTCAATAAGCCTAAAAAGAAAAAAGAGGACCCTAAAATCACTCCAAATAAACTTGGAACACCTGCTATTCCTGGAAGTGCGGCGAGTAACATCAACAAAAATAAGCGCAAAAGGATAATGCCAAAACCGGGTGCTCCAAGACCACCTGCAATACCTGGAGTTCCTGGTGCACCTAATCCAAATAAAATCACACCAAATACTGGAGGTGGAGGATTTAATGCCAATAGAGGAGCTAGACCAGGTTTCGTAAAAGGAGCTAGGCCTGCAATATCGGCGAAAGTTGAGCCTACTGAAGAAGAGGTAAAAAATCAAATTAGAGAAACTTTAGAAAAACTACAAGGTAAAGGTGGGAAATCTAAAGCAGCAAAGTATAGAAGAGACAAAAGAGATACGCACCGTCAAAAATCAGATGATGAACAAAAAGCCATCGATGAAGGTAGCAAAACAATTAAAGTTACCGAGTTTGTAACCGTAGGTGAAATAGCCATAATGATGGATGTGCCAATTACTAAAGTTATTGGAACCTGTATGTCACTTGGAATTATGGTAACTATGAATCAGCGTCTTGATGCCGAAACATTGACAATTGTTGCCGATGAATTTGGGTTTGAAGTAGAATTCATCACAGTAGATATTGAAGAAGCCATTCAAATCGTTCCAGACAAAGAAGAAGACTTAGTGTTTAGAGCGCCTATCGTAACCGTAATGGGTCACGTCGATCACGGTAAAACATCTTTGCTTGATTATATTCGTAAAGAAAATGTTATTGCAGGGGAATCTGGAGGAATTACTCAACATATTGGAGCATACGGAGTAGAATTAGACAATGGTCAAAAAATTGCATTTCTAGATACACCAGGTCACGAAGCGTTTACCGCTATGCGTGCTCGTGGAGCTCAAGTGACTGACATTGCCATTATTGTAATCGCAGCTGATGATGATATTATGCCGCAAACGAAAGAAGCAATTTCTCATGCTCAAGCAGCAAGCGTTCCAATTATTTTTGCTATCAATAAAATTGACAAACCCAACTCTAATGTCGAGAAAATTAAAGAAAAACTGGCAGGTATGAATTTACTTGTTGAGGATTGGGGAGGAAAAATTCAATCGCACGATATTTCTGCAAAAGTAGGAACGGGAGTTAAAGATTTATTAGAAAAAGTATTGTTAGAAGCAGAACTTTTAGATTTAAAATCCAATCCAAACAAGGCAGCCCAAGGGACAGTTGTTGAAGCTTTCTTGGATAAAGGAAAAGGATACGTGTCAACGATATTAGTGCAGCACGGTACTTTGAGAGTAGGCGATTACATGCTTGCTGGAAAACACCACGGAAAGATTAAAGCAATGCACGATGAAAGAGGAAATATTGTTACTGAAGCAGGACCTTCGACACCAGTATCTGTATTGGGATTAGATGGAGCAGCAACCGCAGGTGACAAGTTTAATGTTTTTGAAGACGAAAAAGAAGCGAAACAAATTGCTGCAAAACGTTCTCAATTGATGCGTGAACAATCTGTTCGTACACAACGTCATATCACCTTGGATGAAATTGGACGTAGAATTGCATTGGGTCAATTTAAAGAATTGAACATCATCCTTAAAGGTGACGTTGATGGTTCTGTTGAAGCCTTGTCTGACTCGTTCTCTAAATTGTCTACCGAAGAAATTCAAATCAACATTATACATAAAGGTGTTGGAGCCATTACAGAAACTGACGTAATGCTTGCTTCCGCTTCAGACGCTATTATTATCGGATTTAACGTTCGTCCTGCTGGAAATGCAAGACAATTAGCCGATAAAGAAGAAATAGATATCCGTTACTATTCTATCATTTACGCCGCGATCGACGACTTGAAAGATGCAATGGAAGGAATGCTTGCGCCAGAAATGAAAGAAGAAGTTCTTGGTACTGCCGAGATTCGTGAGATATTCAAAATCTCTAAAGTAGGTTCAATTGCAGGAAGTATGGTTATGGATGGTAAAATCGTTAAAAATGCTAAAATGAGAATCATCAGAGACGGTGTTGTTGTCTTTACTGGTGAGCTTTTAGCCTTGAAACGATTTAAAGATGATGTGAAAGATGTAGCCAAAGGGTATGATTGTGGTATTCAAATCAAAGGATACAATGACATTGAAGAAAGAGATATTATTGAATCGTATCACGAAGTAGCGATCAAAAAGAAATTGAAATAAAATATCGATATATTGATAAGAAATCCCGAGAAATTGGGATTTTTTTTGTTTTAGAAGGAAATACTTGCTGTTGTACGAGCAAAAATTTTTGCTCGACACTTCAATGAAAATTTTCTCTTCTTTTGAATAAAAATTATTTTTTTTTGCCAGGAAATTTTAAATAAACGTTAAATATATTTTACTTGATTTTTCGTACTTATAAAGTAGTTATGTTTGATGTGTGAATTAGGTTGCAAACAATGCTGAACCATTTAAAAACAACCTGATAAAAAAATCAATTATTCTACTTTTTCTATGTATAAATTTTAATATTATGAATACGTAAGAAAAACAAAGTAGCAATGTACCAGCGAATGAGATATCTAAAAATCAAATCCTAAATATGGATGATGATTTTCTAAATTCAAAAGATCCTGAAGATCCTGAAGATTCTGAAGAAGACCTAGAAGAAGAGCTGAAAATTCTGTGATATTCCGGGAAATGACTTTAATGAAATCGAAAAGGAAATTGATGAAGAGATTATATAAATATCAGAAAACTTTATTGTACTCTAAATTTCTTAAAAGAGGAATTTGACATTAAAAACCGTTAAGAATTTAAAGGTTTTTTAATGTATGATTTTATTTACTCGGTTTTATCAAAAGAACATTTTTGTATCTGTCTCTTATGTCTGCCAAATTTCTTTCGGCTTCTATCCTAGTTCTAAAATTACCAACCCAGACTTTATAGTTTGGAGTATTGAAAACAATTGTAGCATCAATTGCTGCGAACTCCTGTCTGAACTCATTCAAAGTTTTTTTGGCGGTTTCGCTACCGCCATTATAAATTTGAATTTTATAAAAATCATTCACGCTAAGCGAAGGGTTTATCTTCCTTTTTTCATTTAACAATTGTTCAAATTTTGGGTCTTGAGTAAGACTGCGATTTTGAGTTTGTGCAAGTACGTACGAAAACGAAAAACTTAATAAAAAAAAACTAAAAACAAATTTTCTAAATGATATAATTCTCATAATGTGATGGTTTAAAAGCAAAAGTAATATTTATTAACATAAACAAAGGGATTGATATTATTTAGAATCAATATAAATTATATTTAAGACGATTTTAAGGTTTTGAGAATAGCTCTTATAAGCGTATTTTTGTGCCATATTTAAAAAAAAGTGATTTTTAGCTTATTTCAAATTCGAAAAAAATCATATCAATTTTGTAGATAATTACTGTACTATATGAAAAAGATGGGTAACCATAATTCGATTCCAATGAAATTATATTTAAGCTTAGCTTTAATTTTGTCCTTATCACTAACTTCATTTGCACAAGATGCAGCGACAGCTGCTCAAGCAGACGCCACTGCAGCTCCGATGGCTGCAACGGAGACTCCCGCAGCTACCCAAGGTGGCGATCCTGTAAAAGGAAAAGAAATTTTCAACGCAAATTGCGCCGCTTGTCACAAACTAGATGCTAAGGCAACTGGTCCTGCTCTTAGAGGGGTTGGTAATAAGTATGACAAACAGTGGTTATACAAATGGATTCATAACAGTTCTGATTTAATTAAATCTGGCGATGCGCAAGCTGTAAAGATATACGAAGAATATAATAAGGTGGCGATGAGCGCTTTTCCGCAACTGTCAGAAGCGGATATCGACAATGTCATTGCTTACACAATGGAGCCAAAAGCAGTAGCTTCTGTGGCTGTAGGTGGAGAAAAAGTTCCAGGAACGGAGCCAAGTACTGGTGGCGTTTCAAATGATATTGTTTTGGGTGCTCTTTCATTAGTGATGGCAATTCTTATTGTGATGCTTCTTTTAGTTAATAATGTGCTAAGTAAAGTTGCTGCTGCAAATGGAATCGTTGTTCCGCCAAAAGCTCCTAGAGCGTCACAGTCATTATGGAAAGCGTTTGCCAAAAATCAGTTTTTAGTATTGGTATCCGCTATATTTATGTTATTGGCTGGTGCTTACTTCTTCTATGGTTATTTGATGCAAATAGGCATTGATCAAGATTACGCACCAGTGCAACCAATACATTATTCACATAGGATACACGCAGGAAGTAACGGTATTAACTGTAATTATTGTCACTCTTCTGCACGAGTAAGTAAGCATTCTGGAATTCCTTCTTTGAATGTTTGTATGAATTGTCACAAAAGTATTGCCGAAGTATCTGATACTACAGCCACTGAGGAGTATTCTAAAGATTTTTACGACAAAGAAATTGCAAAATTATACAAAGCCGTAGGTTGGGATAAAGAAAATCAAAAATACACTGGTAAAACAGAGCCTGTTAAATGGGTTCGTATTCATAATTTGCCAAGTTTTGTTTATTTCAATCACTCGCAACACGTGAATGTTGCAGGAGTAGAATGTCAAACCTGTCATGGTCCTGTTCAAACTTATGAAATTCAAAAGCAGTTTGCTCCACTAACAATGAGTTGGTGTATTGATTGCCATAGAAAAACGGAAGTTAAAATGGAAGGTAATGAATATTACACTAAAATTCATGAACAATTGTCCAAAAAATATGGTGTAGAAAAATTGACTGCAGCGCAAATGGGCGGATTGGAATGTGGTAAATGCCATTATTAAAAAATAGTTTAAAGTTTCAGGTCTAAATGAATCTTGAAATTTTAAGCAAAAGAAATTTGAAACAAAAAATTAAGAAGTTAATATTTATATAGAATATGTCATCAAACAAAAAATACTGGAAAAGTGTTGAAGAACTAGACGGAAATAGTTCTATTGTTGAGGCGCTTAGAAATAACGAATTTGTTGAAGAAATTCCTACTGACGAGTTTTTAGGAAATACGGGTGCTTTGTCCTCTTCATCAACAACACGTCGTGATTTTTTAAAGTACGTTGGATTTTCGACCGCGGCAGCTACACTTGCAGCTTGCGAAGGTCCTGTTAACCTTTCAATACCTTACGTAGTACAACCAGAACAAATCATCCCTGGAATTGCAGATTATTATGCAACATCCGTTTTTGATGGTTTCGATTTTGCCAACCTTTTAGTGAAAACTCGTGAAGGTCGTCCTATCAAAATAGACAATAACTTAATGGCTGGTGCAAAATTTGCTGCAAATGCCAGAATCCACGCTTCTATATTGTCATTATATGACAGTATGCGTTTAAAAGAACCAAAAATTGCGGGTAAGCCAGTGTCTTGGACTGATGTAGATTCAAAAATTAAATCAAGTTTGGCTGATGCCAAAGCTAAAGGAGTAAAAGTTGTTCTTTTGACCAATACATTAGCAAGTCCATCAACAGAGAAGTTGATTGCTGAATTTCTTGCTAAAAACGCAAACGCAACTCACGTAGTGTACGATGCGGTTTCTGAATCTGAGGCTTTAGATGCGTTCGAAATGGTGTATGGTGAAAGAGCATTGGTTGATTACGATTTTTCAAAAGCTTCCGTTATAGTTTCTGTTGGTGCAGATTTCCTTGGAGATTGGCAAGGTGGAAGCTACGACTCGGGTTACGCAAAAGGAAGAATTCCTCAAGGACCAAAAGGAAGTCAAAAAATATCTCGTCATTTCCAATTGGAATCAAATATGACTTTATCTGGTGCAGCTGCCGATAAACGTGTTGCAATGTCAACCGCAAATCAAAAGCAAGCATTAGTACTAATATATAATACAGTGGTTGGAGCTTCGGTTCCAGTAACATTAGATACTAAATATAAATCAGAAGTTACTAAGGCGGCTCAACAATTGAAAGCTGCAGGAAGTAAGGGTGTTTTGGTTTCTGGTATTCAAGATAAAAATGCTCAATTGTTGGTTTTAGCAATCAATCAAGCATTGGCAAGCGAATCTTTTTCTACCGTTGGAACAAGACAAATTAGAAAAGGTTCTAGTCAAAAAGTAGCTCAATTAGTTGCAGCTATGAAAGCAGGAAGCGTTCACACTTTGATTATGAGTGGCGTAAATCCGGTTTATACTTTACCAAATTCAAAAGATTTTGTTGAAGGATTGAAAAAAGTAAGTCTTTCGGCTTCATTTTCTTTAAGAGAAGACGAAACAGCTTCATTAACGACTATTGCTGCTGCAGCGCCTCATTATTTAGAATCTTGGGGAGATGTAAGCATTACCAAAGGTACTTATGGCTTAACTCAACCTACTATTCGTCCTTTATTCAATACCAAACAATTTCAAGAAGTATTGCTGTCCATGAATGGAACTGTTGGAACGTATTATAATTATTTAAAAGCAAATATTGCATCAAATGCTCCAGGTTCTACTTGGAATACAGTATTACACGATGGAATATTTGTTGGATCAACACCTTCAGCTTCTGCCGGCTCGATTAATTATTCCGCTGTCGCAATTGCATTGGCGCAATCAAAAGCTGGCGCTGGTTTTGAATTAGTTTTATATACCAAAACTGGTTTAGGAGATGGTCAACAGGCAAACAATCCATGGTTGCAAGAATTTCCAGATCCGATTACTAGAGTTTCTTGGGATAATTATGTTACCGTTTCAGCTGCCGATGCCAAAAAATTAGAATTATCAAACGAAATTGTTGCTGACGGAGGTTTAAACGGAAGTTATGCTACAATTACTACTGCTGATGGACATAAATTAGAAAACGTTCCGGTGATTGTTCAACCTGGACAGGCTATTGGGACAGTTGGTTTAGCTTTAGGTTATGGTAAAAAAGCTGCTTTAAAAGAAGAAATGCAAGTAGGTTTAAACGCCTATTCATTATATAAAGGTTTTACTAATGTACAATCTGTTACATTAGCAAAAGCAGACGGTGTTCACGAGTTTGCCTCCGTTCAAGGTCAAAAAACATTGATGGGAAGAGGTGATATTATTAAAGAAACTACTTTAGAAATATTCAACACCAAAGATGCGGAATTTTGGAATGTGCAACCGATGGTTTCGTTGGATCATAAAGAAGTAAAAGCAACATCAGTAGATTTATGGTCTTCATTTGATCGTTCAGTTGGACATCATTTTAACCTTTCAATCGATTTGAATGCTTGTACTGGATGCGGTGCCTGTGTAATTGCCTGTCATGCTGAAAATAATGTTCCAGTCGTAGGAAAAGAAGAAATAAGAAGAAGTCGTGATATGCACTGGTTGCGTATCGACAGATATTATTCATCAGAAGAAACTTTTGCTGGTGATAACGAAAGAAAAGAAAATATTGCAGGTTTGGCTAGTTCACTTTCTACATTTAATGAAATGGAACAAGCATCAGAAAACCCACAAGTTTCTTTCCAACCTGTAATGTGTCAACACTGTAATCACGCACCTTGTGAAACAGTTTGTCCTGTTGCAGCAACTTCTCATAGTCGTCAAGGTCAAAACCATATGGCTTACAATAGATGTGTTGGTACTCGTTATTGCGCGAATAACTGTCCGTATAAGGTACGTCGTTTTAACTGGTTTTTGTACAACAAAAACAGCGAATTTGATTTCCACATGAATGACGACTTAGGTCGTATGGTATTGAATCCAGATGTAAGTTTACGATCTCGTGGGGTTATGGAAAAATGTTCTATGTGTATTCAAAGTACACAAGCAACAATTTTGTCTGCGAAAAATGCTGGAAGAGTAATTGCTGATGGTGAATTTCAAACTGCTTGTTCAAGTGCTTGTAGTACTGGCGCTATGGTTTTTGGAGATATTAATGATACCGAAAGTCAAGTTGCTAAGTTAGTTGAAGATGAAAGAATGTATCATTTATTAGAACATGTTGGTACAAAACCAAATGTGATTTATCACGTAAAAGTTAGGAATACATAATCAATGTCAATTGTCAATAACAATAGTAAATAAATAATTATAAAATATAGATGGGTAAGAAAAGTGGTTTTTTAAAATCTAAAATCTAAAGTCTAAAATCTAAAATTAAATTATGTCTCATATATACGACGCACCCATTAGAAAACCTTTAATCATTGGTGATAAAACCTATCACGATGTAACAGTAGATGTTGCTGCACCTGTCGAAGGTAAAGCAAACAAGCAATGGTGGATTGTGTTTTCAATCGCATTAATAGCCTTCCTTTGGGGAATGGGCTGTATAGTTTATACCGTTTCTACTGGTATCGGAACTTGGGGATTAAATAAAACAGTAGGCTGGGCTTGGGATATTACGAACTTCGTTTGGTGGGTTGGTATTGGTCACGCCGGAACCTTGATTTCAGCGGTTCTTTTATTATTTCGTCAGCGATGGAGAATGGCCATTAACCGTTCTGCTGAGGCGATGACAATTTTCTCTGTAATCCAAGCGGGTTTGTTTCCAATTATTCACATGGGGCGCCCATGGTTGGCCTATTGGGTATTGCCAATTCCAAATCAGTTTGGTTCTCTATGGGTAAACTTTAATTCTCCATTACTTTGGGACGTATTTGCAATTTCTACTTACCTTTCAGTGTCATTAGTTTTCTGGTGGACCGGTTTATTGCCAGATTTCGCAATGATTAGAGATAGAGCAGTTACACCTTTCAACAAAAGAGTGTATTCGATATTGAGTTTTGGTTGGAGTGGAAGAGCAAAAGATTGGCAACGTTTTGAGGAAGTTTCCTTGGTTCTTGCAGGTTTGGCAACACCACTTGTACTTTCCGTACATACGATTGTATCCATGGACTTTGCTACTTCTGTTATACCTGGATGGCACACGACAATTTTTCCGCCATATTTTGTTGCAGGAGCAGTTTTTTCCGGATTTGCAATGGTAAATACGTTGCTTATTATAATGAGAAAAGTTTCGAATCTTGAAGCTTATATTACTGTTCAACATATCGAATTGATGAATATTGTAATTATGATTACAGGTTCTATTGTTGGTGTTGCCTATATCACGGAGCTTTTTGTTGCTTGGTATTCTGGAGTGGAATACGAACAATATGCATTTTTGAATAGAGCTACCGGACCATATTGGTGGGCTTATTGGTCAATGATGACATGTAATGTATTTTCTCCACAATTTATGTGGTTTAAAAAATTAAGAACAAGTATAATGTTCTCTTTCATAATTTCAATTGTTGTAAACATTGGAATGTGGTTCGAAAGGTTTGTAATTATCGTAACTTCGTTGCATAGAGATTACCTTCCGTCATCGTGGACTATGTTTTCGCCAACATTTGTCGATATTGGAATTTTCATAGGAACGATAGGTTTCTTCTTTGTGTTATTTTTATTGTATGCTAGAACATTTCCTGTAATTGCGCAGGCAGAAGTAAAGACAATTTTGAAAGGAACAGGAGATAATTATATAAAAGCAAGAGCAGCAAATAAAGAGTCACACCATGAGTAATAAAGTAATACACGCCATTTATAATGACGATGATATTTTGATGGATGCCGTTAAGAAAACGCGTGCAGCTCACCATCATATTGAAGAGGTTTTTACACCATTTCCGGTTCACGGATTGGATAAAGCAATGGGACTTGCGCCAACCAGATTAGCAGTTTGTGCTTTTATTTATGGTTTGTGTGGTCTGTCTTTTGGAACTTGGATGATGAATTATATTATGATTCAAGATTGGCCACAAGATATAGGTGGTAAACCAAGTTTTAGTTATATCGAAAATATGCCAGCTTTTGTACCAATTATGTTTGAAGAAACGGTATTTTTTGCGGCGCACTTAATGGTTATTACTTTTTACATGAGAAGTAAATTATGGCCATTCAAAGAAGCAGAGAATCCTGATGTTCGTACTACAGATGACCATTTTTTGATTGAAGTTGCAGTAAACAACAACGAAAATGAACTCGTATCTTTTTTCGAACAAACAGGAGCAGTAGAAGTTAAAGTAATAGAAAAGCACTAATAGGAGATATGAAAAACTTATATAAAATAGTACTATTGATAGGTATTCCTATTTTGGTTTCTTCGTGTAAGGATAATTTGAAACCAAATTTTCAATACATGCCAAATATGTATGAGCATGTAAGTTACGATACATACGCTCAGGCAGCAGTGTTTAAAGGTGGTAAAGAGGGTCAACTCCCAGCGGCAGGTTCTCTTAAAAGAGGATTTATTCCTTATGAAATACCAAACACAACCGAAGGATATGATTTTTCAAAAACAATTGTAAAATCTCCTTTAGATTCTACACAAGTAGATATCGTAAAAGCTGGTGAATTATTTAATATTTACTGTGCTATCTGTCACGGTACAGAGGGTAATGGTAAAGGTTATTTAGTAACTCAAGAAAAAATATTAGGAGTTCCTAGTTATGCTGACAGACAGATATCAGTTGGTAGTGTTTACCATGTTCAAGCATACGGATTAAATTCAATGGGAGCCTATTCAAATCAATTAAATCAGAAAGAACGTTGGCAAGTTGCGGCTTACGTTATGGAGCTTAAAAGTAAATTATAATCGTAGAACAAACTCATCGTAATAGATATGTACACATTTTCAAGTAAATTAAAAACATTTTCTCTAATCTTAATGGTCTTAGGTCTTTTAGGAATAGGATATGGTTTTTTGTCTGCACCCAAAGATATTAAAGCAGTTGAGGCAATACTTGCTTCGGATGCTAACGGAAGTGAACACGGTGTTCCTCATGTTTCAGCAGAGGAGCATTCAACAACTGACGTTTCACCTTTAACTAAAACGACGCATATCTACGGTAAAACGTTGGTTGCGGGCACAGAAACTCATACTTCAACAGAAGCTCATGGCGGTGCTATACCTGCTCATTCAAAAGTTGAATCGCACGCAACAACTGGTGAAGACAATGTTAGTACTGAAATAGAACACAAAGAACATTTAGAGCATGTGCTTCACCAATTGCAAAACAAACCATGGGCTGCATTATATGTTGCTTGTATATTTTTTATGTTGATTTCACTTGGTGTGTTGGCATTTTATGCAATTCAGCAAGTGGCTCAAGCTGGCTGGTCACCAGTATTGTTTAGAGTGATGCAAGGAATAACTTCTTATTTGCCTGTAGGCTCAGTGATTTTTTTCATATTGTTAATACTTTGTGGTTTACACTTCAATCACTTGTTTGTTTGGTTAGATCCTGAAGTTGTAGCGCATGATAAATTGATTGCTGCGAAGACGGGATATTTAAATTTTCCTTTTTGGATCATTAGAGCTGCAATATTCTTGATTGGATGGAACCTTTACAGATATTATTCAAGAAAAAATTGTTTGGCACAAGACGAAGCTAAAGACGATAGTTTTTACAAAAAGAATTTCAAAATGTCAGCTGGGTTTTTAGTGTTCTTTATAGTAACAGAATCTATTATGTCGTGGGATTGGATTATGTCAGTTGATCCACACTGGTTTAGTACTTTGTTTGGCTGGTATGTTTTCGCTAGTTTCTTCGTAAGTGGAATTACAACAATTTGTTTAATCACATTGTATTTGAAATCAAAGGGATATTTGGAGCATGTAAATACAAGCCATATTCATGATTTAGCAAAATTCATGTTTGGTTTTAGTGTGTTTTGGACCTACTTATGGTTTTCTCAGTTTATGTTGATTTGGTATGCCAATATTCCAGAGGAGGTAACTTATTTTGTAACTAGAATTGAATTGTATAATCTGCCTTTCTTTGGTGCAGTTGCTATGAATTTCTTGTTTCCGGTATTAATTTTGATAAACACTGATTTCAAAAGAATCAGCTGGATTTTAGTTATGGCTGGTTCGGTTATTTTACTTGGGCATTACATTGATTTTTTCAATATGATTATGCCGGGAACGGTTGGAGACCAATGGTTTATTGGAGTTTCAGAAATTGCATCTGTTCTTTTCTTCCTTGGATTATTTATATATGTAGTGTTCACTGCAATTACAAAAGTTCCATTGTTGCCAAAAAGAAATCCGTTTATTGAAGAAAGTAAACATTTTCATTATTAATATTTAAAAAAAATTAGATGACAAGTTTGTTGGTAATTATAATTTTAGCGCTGTTAGGTATTGCTTTATGGCAGTTAACTAAGATATTCGATTTGACACAAGTAGGAGCAACGAAAGATGAATCTCAGGTGGCTAATGATGGAGATAATAATACTCAAGGCTATTTGATGTTTGGTTTTTTGGCGTTCATTTATATTTTTACAATTTATGGATTGTTTAAATGGGGACCTTTAGTGCTTCACACGCCGGCATCAGAACACGGAGATTCTATCGACAGTTTAATGGATTTAACCTGGATAGTTGTTTTCTTCGTTCAAGCAATTACGCAGGTATTACTTCATTATTTTGCATTTAAATATAGAGGTAAAAAATCGCAAAAAGCATTGTATTTCTCCGATAGTACAAAATTAGAGCTTATTTGGAGTGGAATTCCTGCTTTAGTTTTGACAGTTTTAATCCTTTATGGATTATATGCATGGACTAATATCATGTTTATAGATGAGGATGAAGATACCATGGTAGTAGAATTGTACGCACAACAATTCAATTGGACTGCAAGATATTCTGGACCAGATAATGTCCTTGGGAAAGCAAATGTTAGACTTATTGAGGGTGTAAACATCGTAGGAGTAGATCTCTCGGATCCAAATGCGCAGGATGATATTGTAATAAAGGAATTGCATATTCCAAAAGGTAAAAAAGTTCATTTTAAATTTCGTTCCCAAGATGTATTGCATTCAGCTTACTTCCCGTACTTCCGAGCACAAATGAATTGTGTTCCCGGGATGGTTACAGAATTTGCTTTTAGGCCAATTTACACAACTGACGAATATAGAGAATTGCCATACATGATAAAAAAAGTGGCTAACATTAATAACATTAGAGCAAACAAAAGTAAAGAGCTTGTTGCCAATGGCGAAACAGCTCTTGATCCTTATAGTTTTGACTTTTTATTACTATGCAATAAAATCTGCGGTGCTTCACATTATAATATGCAATTGAAGATTGTAGTTGATACGCCTGAAGATTATAAAAAATGGTTAAGCGATAAGAAAACTTTGGTTCAAGAAGTGAAAATTGCAAATGAAGTTCCTGCCAAAGATGAAGGAGGAGTGCCAGCTGATTCCGCTAAAACTGTAGTGGATAATTCAATGGGTACTAAAATAACAATGAAATAAATATTTAATAAATTTAAAGTATATATATATGTCAGCAGAAGGTCACGATCACGGACACGATCACGAACATGAACACCACCATAAAGACACTTTTATTACTAAATATATTTTTAGTATAGATCATAAAATGATCGCAAAACAATACTTATTAACAGGTATTATTATGGGTGTAATTGGTGTAGGTATTTCTATGCTATTTAGGCTTCAACTTGCCTGGCCCGAACAATCGTTCAAAGTATTTAGTTTTTTCTTAGGAGATAGCTATGCGCCAAATGGAGTATTGTTGAATGATCGTTATTTAGCTTTAGTCACCATACACGGAACAATCATGGTATTCTTTGTATTGACTGCTGCATTGAGTGGTACTTTCAGTAATTTACTAATTCCACTTCAACTGGGTGCAAGAGATATGGCCTCCGGGTTTTTAAATATGATATCTTACTGGTTATTCTTTCTTTCGAGTGTATTAATGGTAAGTTCTCTGTTTGTTGAATCAGGACCTGCTTCCGCTGGTTGGACAATTTATCCTCCATTAAGTGCATTACCACAGGCAATTCCCGGTTCTGGTGCAGGAATGACAATATGGTTAGTATCCATGGCTATATTTATTGCAGCTTCTTTGATGGGGTCGTTAAATTATATAGTTACAGTTATTAATTTAAGAACTAAGGGGATGTCTTTAACGAGAATGCCACTTACGATCTGGGCTTTCTTTGTTACAGCTATAATTGGTGTGATATCATTTCCTGTATTATTATCAGCTGCTTTGTTGTTAATTTTTGATAGAAGTTTTGGAACTTCGTTCTTTCTTTCAGATATTTATATTGCTGGAGAGGTTTTACATCATCAAGGAGGTTCTCCTGTATTATTCGAGCATTTATTTTGGTTTTTAGGGCATCCAGAAGTTTATATTATACTTCTGCCAGCGTTGGGTATAACCTCTGAGGTTCTTGCAACTAATTCTCGTAAACCTATTTTTGGTTACCGAGCTATGATTATGTCTATTTTGGCTATTGCTTTTTTATCAACTATTGTTTGGGGTCACCACATGTTTATTTCAGGGATGAATCCGTTCCTTGGTTCAGTATTTACCTTTACCACTTTATTGATTGCAATCCCTTCTGCAGTGAAAGCATTTAATTATATTACGACTCTTTGGAAAGGAAACTTGCAGCTAAATCCTGCAATGTTGTTCTCCATCGGATTGGTTTCTACATTTATCACAGGTGGTTTAACAGGAATTATTCTTGGAGATAGCACATTAGACATTAATGTACACGATACTTATTTCGTGGTGGCTCACTTTCACTTGGTGATGGGGATTTCAGCACTTTATGGGATGTTTGCAGGTATATATCATTGGTACCCAAAAATGTTTGGAAGAATGTTGAATAAGAATCTAGGATATGTTCACTTTTGGGTTACTGCAATTTGTGCCTATGGTGTATTCTTTCCAATGCATTTTATTGGGTTAGCAGGATTGCCAAGACGTTATTATACAAATACTAACTTCCCATTATTCGATGATTTGCAAAACGTAAACGTTTTAATTACAGTTTTTGCTCTGATTGGTGGTGCATTTCAATTGGTGTTTTTGTACAATTTTTTTAGTAGTATTTTCTTCGGAAAAAGAACAGTTCAAAACCCTTGGAACTCAACCACCTTGGAATGGACTGCACCAGTAGAGCACATTCATGGTAACTGGCCTGGTGAAATTCCCGAAGTTCACCGTTGGCCTTATGATTATAGCAAGCCAGGACATGAAGAAGATTTTATTCCTCAAAATGTTCCAATGAAAGAAGGAGAAGAAGTTTTACATCACTAATTCTTTTTAATTTATATTTTTAAAATGCCTTTCTACCGAAACTACGGATTGAGAGGCATTTTTATTTGTTCGTAACTTTGTTATATTTGTAAAATGAATGAAAATTTAGATCCAACAAACGATGGCTATAATCCAGAAGAACTCGATCTCGAAAAAAGATTGAGACCATTATCTTTTGATGATTTTGCAGGTCAAGAACAAATATTAGAAAACTTGAAAGTTTTTGTTCAAGCGGCTAATCAAAGAAATGAAGCGCTTGATCACACCCTTTTTCACGGGCCTCCTGGATTGGGAAAAACTACACTGGCAAATATTCTTGCTAATGAATTGCAAGTGGGAATAAAAATAACTTCAGGTCCAGTTCTTGACAAGCCTGGAGATTTAGCCGGTTTGTTGACCAATCTCGAAGAAAGAGATGTTTTGTTTATCGATGAAATTCATAGATTGAGTCCCATTGTAGAAGAGTATTTATATTCAGCTATGGAGGATTTTAAGATTGATATCATGATTGAATCGGGTCCCAATGCCAGAACGGTGCAAATAAATCTAAATCCATTCACCTTAATTGGTGCTACCACACGTTCCGGTTTGTTGACCGCCCCAATGCGAGCCCGTTTCGGGATTTCCTCAAGATTACAATATTATACTACAGAACTTTTAACAACTATTGTCGAAAGAAGTTCTTCAATTCTGAAAATGCCTATTTCTTTGGAAGCTGCTATCGAAATTGCGGGTCGAAGTAGAGGAACGCCGCGAATTGCCAATGCTTTGTTGCGTCGCGTTCGTGACTTTGCACAAATCAAAGGAAATGGAACCATTGACATCGAGATTGCGCGTTACGCATTAAAAGCTTTGAATGTAGATGCTCACGGTTTGGACGAAATGGACAATAAAATTCTGAACACCATCATAGATAAATTCAAAGGTGGACCTGTTGGCTTGTCTACTTTGGCGACAGCCGTATCGGAAAGTAGCGAAACTATAGAAGAAGTATATGAGCCTTTTTTAATTCAGGAAGGTTTCATTATGCGAACGCCACGAGGAAGAGAAGTTACTGAAAAAGCGTATAAGCATCTTGGGAAAATTAAATTGAATACTCAAGGAGGTCTTTTTTAGGTACAAATTTGTCATTCCGACAAAGGAGGGATCTCATCCAATTAGAGCAACAAATGTGATTTCTCCCGTTGGTCGAAATGACAAATTAATTAGATTTTATTACTTAAAATTAACCCAAAACGGAATATTTCATTTTGATTAATGATAAAGAAAAACATTCAAATTTCATAAAATCTGAAGCAAAACGCCTCGGTTTTTTGTCTTGTGGAATATCAAAGGCAGGATTTTTAGAACAAGACGCACCACGATTGGAGCATTGGCTAAAAAATCAAATGAACGGTCAAATGTCCTATATGGAAAACAATTTTGACAAAAGATTAAACCCAATATTATTAGTCGATGATGCTAAAAGTGTTGTTTCACTTTTGTTGAATTATTATCCTTCAGAGTTTCAATCCCCAAACCTCGGGGCTGAATCCTATAAAATTTCAAAATACGCTTACGGACAAGATTACCATTTTGTCATCAAAGAAAAGCTTAAGGAATTGCTTTTTTCCATTCAATCAACTATTGGGGAAGTTTCAGGTAGAGCTTTTGTAGATTCAGCGCCAGTGCTTGATAAAGCTTGGGCAGCCAAAAGCGGTTTGGGGTGGATAGGCAAAAACAGTAATTTATTGACTCAGAAAGTAGGGTCTTTTTACTTCATCGCGGAGTTAATCATCGACTTAGATTTAGAATACGACCACGCCACGACCGACCATTGCGGTACTTGCACGGCTTGCATTGATGCCTGCCCGACGCAAGCCATTGTTGCTCCTTATGTAGTGGACGGCAGCAAATGTATTTCTTATTTCACTATTGAACTCAAAGAAAATATCCCACAAGAAATGAAGGGCAAGTTTGAGGACTGGGCTTTTGGATGTGACGTTTGCCAAGATGTTTGTCCTTGGAATAAATTTTCAAAACAGCATTCCGAACCGCTTTTTAATGCGGCCCATGAAATTTTATCTTATACAAAGAAAGACTGGGAAGAAATCACAGAGGAAACTTTTAAGGCAGTGTTTAAAAATTCGCCTTTAAAAAGAGCGAAATTTGCAGGCTTGAAACGAAACATTGAATTTTTAAAATAAGGTCGCTTAGTAAAAGCAATCCTTTGATTCTAGAGTCTTTTGTTTAAATAAATTAGCCATAAAGTTATTATAAATATTTCTTATTATTAAATAAAAAAAAAGTAAGCTTTATGGAATAATTTTTTTAAATTTATAATCAACTAAAAATCAACTATTATGACAGTAAATCAAATATTAGCAGAAAAAGGAAAAGAAGTGTATTCAGTACTGCCTACCATTACAGTATATGAAGCTTTGGTTAGTATGAGCGAAAAAAATATTGGAGCTATTTTAGTAGTAGAAGACGGTATTTTGAAAGGAATTTTATCTGAAAGAGATTATGCTCGAAAAATCGCTTTAAAAGCTAAATCCTCGAAAAAAACATTGGTTCACGAAATTATGGTCCAAAATGTTATAACAGTAAAACCAAATGACAACTTGGATTATTGTATGGAATTAATGTACACTAAAAAGATCCGGCATTTACCAGTTTTAGAAAACGATAGTATTATTGGGATTGTTTCTATTGGAGATGTTGTGAAATCGATAATAGATTTGCAAAAAGAAACAATAAAACAGCTGAATTCTTATATTTCACAATAAATTTTTTATCATTTTATCTAAAAAGCTGCATTACTGCAGCTTTTTTTTTGACAATTCTTTTTTGACAAAATTTTGTAAATGAAAAGTGAAATAAATGCGTTTTTAAACCAAGTGTTATATCTTTGTAGACCAAAATACTATATTAAATAATGGATAAAAATAGCAAAAGAAGAGAGGCCTTATTATATCACGCAAAGCCAACTCCAGGAAAAATTCAGGTAGTTCCAACTAAGAAATATGCAACCCAAAGAGATTTGTCTTTAGCCTATTCTCCGGGAGTTGCTGAACCTTGTTTAGAAATCGCCAAAGATGTTAATAATGTATACAAATACACAGCAAAAGGAAATCTTGTAGCCGTTATCTCAAACGGAACTGCGGTTTTAGGACTTGGTGATATTGGACCAGAAGCTTCAAAACCAGTAATGGAAGGTAAGGGAGTATTATTTAAAATTTTTGCAGGTATTGATGTGTTTGATATTGAAGTAGGAACAAAAGACATCGAAGAATTTATTCAAACCGTAAAAAACATTGCGCCAACTTTTGGTGGCATTAATCTTGAAGATATTAAAGCTCCAGAATCCTTTGAAATAGAACGCAGATTAGTCGAAGAGTTGAATATTCCGGTGATGCACGATGATCAACACGGAACCGCAATAATATCATCGGCGGCTTTAATAAACGCATTGGAATTAGCGGACAAGAAAGCCGAAGATTTGAAGATGGTAGTGTCAGGAGCTGGTTCTGCGGCTCTCGCTTGTGCTAATATGTATGTTTTATTGGGTCTAAAAATAGAAAACATTTTGATGTTCAACAGCAAGGGCGTTTTAACTAAAGACAATCCCTCTTTATCTGACTTGCAAAAAACATATGCCACGGATAAAAAACCAATGAGTCTGGAGGAAGCCTTAGTCGGTGCCGATATGTTCTTGGGCTTGTCCTCAGGTGATATCATTACACCAAAAATGCTTTTGGGAATGGCCAAGAACCCCATCGTTTTTGCGATGGCAAATCCTGATCCGGAAATTAATTATAATCTCGCTATTGCCACTCGAAAAGATATTATTATGGCAACGGGTCGTTCTGACCATCCTAACCAAGTAAATAATGTACTTGGTTTCCCGTATATTTTCCGCGGTGCCTTAGATGTCCGCGCTACAAAAATTAATGAAGCTATGAAAATGGCTGCCGCACGAGCTTTGGCTTCTTTGGCAAAAGAAAGTGTTCCAGAACAAGTAAATATTGCTTACGGTGCTACCAAGTTAACCTTCGGCCGAAATTATATAATTCCATCTCCATTCGACCCCCGATTGATCACTGTTATTGCTCCAGCTGTTGCAAAAGCAGCAATGGATTCAGGTGTGGCGCTAAATCCAATTCTCGATTGGAATAAATATGAAGAAGAACTTTTGGATCGTTTGGGAACCGACAACAAAATGGTCCGGTTAATTACCAACAGAGCCAAATTGGATCCTAAAAAAATTGTTTTTGCCGAAGCAGAACAAATTGACGTGCTCAAAGCAGCCCAAATAGTATTCGAAGAGGGTATTGGTTTTCCAATTTTATTAGGAAATAGGGAAATTATCTTGGAATTAAAAAAAGAACTAGGTTTTGATGCCGATGTTGAAATTATTGATCCTAAAGTTATTGAGGAAGAATCAAGAAGAGATAAATTTGCAAAAGTATACTGGGAGTCTAGACATAGAGCAGGAATATCTTTATACGATGCTAAAAGTTTAATGCGCGAAAGAAATTATTTTGCTGCTATGATGGTAAATGAAGGAGAAGCAGATGCCTTGGTAACCGGATATTCACGAAGTTATCCATCTGTAGTTAAGCCGATGTTACAACTTATAGAAAAAGCCCCAGGAGTTTCGCTTGTAGCAACAACTAATATGATGTTGACTAGTCGAGGTCCAATGTTCTTGTCGGATACGGCTATAAATATAAACCCCTCGGCACATGATTTAGCTAAAATTGCCATTATGACGGCAAAAGCAGCTAAAGTATTTGGAATTGTGCCTGTTATTGCAATGATTTCTTTTTCTAATTTTGGGTCTTCAGCTAATGAAGGCGCAGCAAAAGTTAGAGAAGCCGTTGCGTATTTGCATGAAAATTATCCAGATATGGTGATCGATGGAGAAATTCAAGCTGATTTTGCTTTAAATCCGGAAATGCTTAAAAACAAGTTCCCTTTTTCTAAGTTAGCAGGAAAAAAGGTAAACACCTTGATTTTTCCTAATCTTGAGTCCGCTAATATTACCTACAAACTTCTGAAAGAATTAAATAAAGTAGATTCAATAGGACCTATTATGCTAGGAATGGGAAAACCAGTTCACATCTTTCAACTAGGAGCAAGCGTCGAAGAAATGGTAAATATGGCTGCAATTGCAGTTATTGATGCACAGGGTAAAGAAAACCAAAAAGCAAATGGAGCTAAATAATTTTAACCTTTCAAACAACATTATTTATTTTTGCCATTAAAACTTTACTAGAGATTAAGTTTTGTTATATTTGGAAGATATAAAATTCATCGATGATAGCACATTTACAAGGAAAATTAGTAGAAAAATCACCAACACATGTAGTAATTGATTGCGGCGGCGTTGGGTATCACGTAAATATTTCGTTGCACACGTATTCTTTGCTTCCGGCCACTGATTTTATTAAATTGTTTACTCATCTTCAAATTAAAGAGGACTCACATACTTTATTCGGGTTTGTGGAAAAATCAGAAAGAGAAATTTTTAAATTGCTTTTGTCTGTTTCTGGAATTGGAGCCAGTATTGCTAGAACCATGTTGTCGTCATTAGATCCAAAACAAATTACAAATGCAATTGCATCTAGTGATGTAGTTACTATTCAATCTATAAAAGGAATTGGAAGTAAAACAGCGCAGAGAGTAATCCTTGATTTGAAGGAGAAAATACTTAAACTATACGATTTAGACGAAGTTTCGATGTCGCAAAACAATACAAATAGAGATGAAGCGTTATCTGCTTTGGAGGTATTAGGATTTGTTCGAAAAACCTCTGAAAGAATAGTTGAAAAAATTATAAAAGAAGCTCCTGAGAGTTCAGTTGAATACATCATCAAGCAAGCTTTAAAAAACTTATAAAAGTTGGAAATACAGTATTTAAAAAAGACTCAATTCGAGTATAAAATCTACTTTTATTTATTGGTTTTATTATGCGGTTTTGTATCGCAGGCTCAGGTAATACCGGTAGTTCAAGACACGACAAAAACTGGATATTCAACCGGAAAAATTCAAATAAAAGATCCACAAAGCATTCTTCAGTCATACAAATACGACCCAGTTACTGGAATGTATGTGTATTCAAAAACTATTGGCGACTTTCCTGCAAATTATCCTACTATTTTAACGCCAAAAGAATATGAAGACTTGCTTAGGAAAGAATCTATGCGCACTTATTTCAAGAAAAAATTAGATGCTATTGACGGAAAAAAAGACATTAGTGAAGAAGCTAAAAAAGATTTATTACCCAGATATTATATAAAATCAGGCCTTTTTGAATCAATATTTGGGAGCAATACTATAGATGTGAAACCTAGCGGTTCAATCGAAATGGATTTTGGGGTTCGCTATACAAAACAAGACAATCCATCATTTTCACCAAGAAACAGATCCAGTACTACGTTTGATTTTAATCAAAGAATAAGTATGAGTTTAATGGGTAAAGTGGGAACACGACTGAACGTAAATATCAATTATGATACTCAGTCTACATTTGCATTTCAAAACTTAATCAAGTTAGAATTTACGCCATCAGAAGATGATATTATTCAAAAAATTGAAGTTGGAAATGTAAATATGCCTTTGAACAGTTCCTTAATTAGAGGAGCTCAAAACCTATTTGGAGTAAAAACGAAACTGCAATTTGGCAAAACCAGTATTACTGGTGTCTTTTCGGAACAAAAATCACAAACTAAAAGTGTTGTTGCCGAAGGTGGTGGGACTATCCAGGATTTTGATATGTTTGCCCTTGATTATGATAGTGACAGACACTTTTTCCTTTCACAATACTTTAGAAACAACTACGATTCTGCCTTAAAAAATTATCCGTTTATTGATAGTAGGGTTCAAATTTCAAGATTGGAAATTTGGGTTACCAA
>CAMDGJ010000008.1 GCA_945897545.1 Flavobacterium psychrophilum | reverse complement strand
AATGGAATGAATTGGGATTATTATCCAATAGGTACAACATATTCGTACAGTATCTGGGAACAACCAGAGAATATCATTCAAGCTGCTTTGGATGCTGAAATGACTTTATTGAAAAATATGGGTGTAAATTCGATAAGAGTCTACACAGGTATTCCGCAAAAGTGGATTGAATACATCTATACAAAATATGGTATTTATACAATGCTCAATCATACTTTCGGTCGTTATGGTTTAACTTTAAATGGAACTTGGGTAGCTAATACTGAATATGCAGATGCTAAAACTCGGGAATTACTTTTGAATGAAGTAAAACAATTTGCATCAGACTATAAAAACACTAAAGGGTTGCTTTTGTTTTTATTGGGTAACGAAAATAATTATGGGTTGGTTTGGGAAGGTGCAGA
The DNA here is from genome assembly GCA_945897545.1 of Flavobacterium psychrophilum. Taxonomy (GTDB): domain Bacteria; phylum Bacteroidota; class Bacteroidia; order Flavobacteriales; family Flavobacteriaceae; genus Flavobacterium; species Flavobacterium psychrophilum_L. The sequence goes on along the minus strand of CAMDGJ010000008.1, from coordinate 25,469 downwards.
GACAGAAAATATTCCGGTAAAAGAAAAAAAACCTACCATAAGTAAACGAGCAAGAGCCTTATACAAGTTATTTAACGAGGCGGCAATAGCCATGAAAATCATAGATAATTCACATCCCATTGCACTTTGTAACGGTGATTTGCAATACCTTGATTTAATTGCCAAAGAATGTCCTGATGTTGATATTTTTGGAGCCAATATTTATCGTGGGAAATCTTTTGGCGATGTATTTGAAAAAGTAAAAAAGAAATACGGCAAACCTATTTTATTTACAGAATTCGGTTCAGATGCCTTAAATGCTAGTACTAATTTAGAAAATCAAAATGCACAGGCTTTTATTCTTAAAGAAAATTGGAAAGAAATTTATGAAAACGCTGCAGGTACCGGTAAAAGTGGAAATTGCATAGGTGGATTTACCTTTCAATTTAGCGATGGCTGGTGGAAATATGGGCAGACAAAAAATTTAGACATTCACGATTCAAATGCTTCTTGGGCCAATGGAGGATATAGTTTTGACTTTGTAAAAGGAAAGAACAATATGAATGAAGAATGGTTTGGTATCTGTGCAAAAGGACCAACAAACGAAAAAGGAATGTATCAACTAAATCCAAGATTTGCTTACTACATTTTGCAAAGAGTGCATCAGATAAATCCTTTAACCAATGCAAAATCATTAAATGAGTTACAATATCAATTTGATAAAATTGAAATAATTGATGCTGTAAAAAAGGTAGAAAAAACCAATTGATAATTTTAATAATTATAAATAAGAACAACACACATTCTGTTTTTACAGATTTAAATAAGCAATAATAGTAAGCATAACAATATGAAAATAGTAGATTTAGAAGGAGAAAAATATTATAAAATAGAAAATCACGACAAAATGCGCCCATTTTTTATGAGCATCGTAAGTGATTCCAATCATTGGTTGTTTATATCTAGTAATGGCGGACTTACAGCAGGAAGAAAGAATGCAGAATTCGCGCTTTTCCCTTATTATACGGATGATAAAATTACCGAATTTGCTGATATAACAGGTAGTAAGTCTATTTTTCAAATTCACTTAGAAGATAAAGTTCTGGTTTGGGAACCTTTTACAGAGCGTTTCAACGAAAATTACAATCTCACCAGAAATTTATATAAAAATTTTTACGGAAATAAAGTAATTTTCGAAGAGATTCACAACGACTTGAAGCTTACTTTTAGATACCAATGGAGTTCAAGCAATGTTTTTGGATTTGTAAAAAAAGCCCAAATTATAAACGAATCTGATAAAGATTATAACATTACGGTTTTAGACGGTATTCAAAATATAATGCCACATGGTGTAAGCAGCGATTTGCAAAATAGTACCAGCAATTTAGTTGATGCATATAAAAGAAGCGAACTACAGACCGAAAGTGGTTTGAGTATTTTTGCCCTTAGCGCAATTATAGTCGATAAAGCAGAACCCAGCGAAGCGCTCAAAGCCAATATTGTTTGGTCTTTAGGAATGAATAACCCAACCTATTTATTGTCGTCTAAGCAACTTCCTGCTTTTAGAAATTTGCAAAAACTAACAGGAGAAACTGACATAAAGGGCGAAAAAGGAGCTTATTTTATTTCCAATGATTTGCATTTGTCAAAAAAATCTTCAAAAGACTGGAAAATTATTGCCAATGTCAATCAAACTCAATCCCAAGTTGTCCAGCTTTGCGAGTTAATAATTCACGATAAAACTCTCGAAAACCAAATTATAGAAGACGTTGAATTAGGCAAGCAAAATCTTATTGCGCTCAACGCCTCTGCAGATGGTTTACAATTCACTGCCGATAAATTAATAGATACACGTCATTTTGCCAATACACTTTTCAACATTATGCGAGGTGGAATTTTCGACGAGAATTATCAAATAGGCAAGAAAGATTTTACACAGTATTTTGCCAAAGCAAATAGTGAAGTGTTTCAAAAAAACCTAGCCTTCATCAATAATTTAAAAGAGGATTTCTCTTATATTGAATTACTTCAATTAATCGAAAATCAAGAAGATGAAGATTTAGTGAGGCTTTGCACGGAATATTTGCCGTTAAAATTTAGCCGTCGTCACGGAGACCCAAGTCGTCCTTGGAATAAATTCTCTATCAATACTCGAAGTGAAATTGATGGATCTAAAATTTTAGATTACGAAGGAAATTGGCGCGATATTTTCCAAAACTGGGAAGCATTGGCGTATGCCTATCCCAATTTTATCGAAGGGATGATTCATAAATTCTTGAACGCTTCCACTTTTGACGGATACAACCCGTATAGAGTTACGAAAAGCGGATTCGATTGGGAAGCCATAGAGCCTGATAATCCTTGGTCCTATATTGGATATTGGGGAGATCACCAAATCATTTATTTGTTGAAATTTTTAGAGTTTATAGAGAAGTTCCATCCAGGAAAATTGAACTCCTATTTCGAAAAAGAATGTTTTGTGTATGCGGCAGTTCCTTATACGATTAAATCATATCAAGATATCTTGAAAAACCCTAAAGACACCATAGAATACAATCATGATTGGGAGAAAAAGATAAATGCACAACGAGCAAAAATTGGTGCTGATGGTGCATTGATAACTAATAATAGTAATGAAATTTACCACGTAAATTTTATCGAAAAAATATTGGCAACAGTTTTGGCCAAGATGTCAAACTTTATTCCCGAAGGAGGAATTTGGATGAATACCCAACGACCAGAATGGAATGATGCCAACAATGCTTTGGTTGGAAATGGTGTTTCGATGGTTACGCTATGTTATTTGCGCAGATTTTTAAAAACTTTCCAAAATATTCTTGAAGCATCCGAATTAGAAACTATCAAAATTTCTAATGAAATGGTAGAATTTTATCATGAAGTTAGAGCGTGTTTAGTAGAAAATGAACATTTGCTTTCAAGGAAAATTGATGACACGTCACGAAGAAATATTCTAAATCGATTAGGAAAAGCGGCTTCTGATTATCGACTTCAAATATACAATAGCGGTTTTTGGGGAAAGAAAAGAACCCATTCAATGGCTGGTTTAAAAACATTCACAAAGGTAGCTTTATCTTTTATTGATCATTCCATTCAAGCGAATCAAAGACCAGACAAATTGTACCACGCTTATAATTTGATGTCTATTGAAAAAGACAAAGTGATTGTCTCCAATCTTAGCGAAATGCTCGAGGGCCAAGTTGCCGTTTTGAGTTCGGGATATTTGGATGCAAATCAGGCATTGCAAATAGTTGATGCATTAAGGAAAAGTGCCTTGTATCGTGCCGATCAAAACAGTTATATCTTGTATCCAAATAAAGATTTGCCTAAATTTTTGGAGAAAAATAATATCCCTAAAACAAGTATTGAAAAATCAAGTTTATTGACAAAATTAATGTCGAATCATAATAATTCCCTTGTCAACGAAGACGTCAAAGGCAATTATCATTTTAATGGAAATTTCCATAATGCCAATGATTTACAAGAGGCTTTGGTAGCCCTCAATAAAAACGAAGAATACCAAGTTTTGGTTGAAAAAGAATCTGAAGATATTCTCCAAATTTTTGAAGAAGTTTTTAATCATAAAGCATTTACGGGTAGATCGGGAACTTTCTTTGGTTACGAAGGATTGGGTTCTATTTATTGGCACATGGTGTCTAAACTGCATTTAGCAGTTCAAGAAATCATAGAAAAAGCACATCGAGATAATGAAGATAGTGCAATTATCAATGCCTTGGCATTGCATTATGACGAAATAGGTAAAGGTATAGGTGTTCATAAAACCCCAGAAGTTTACGGTGCATTCCCAACAGATCCTTATTCGCATACTCCTTCTCACAGAGGCGCTCAACAACCAGGAATGACAGGTCAAGTGAAAGAAGATGTTCTGACAAGAAAAGGAGAATTAGGGATTAAAATAGAAGATGGGAAGCTAAGTTTTCAGCCCACTTTATTAAACCAAAATCAGTTTTTGCAGCAAGAAGAAGTGGTGCGTTTTATTGATTTAGAAGACAAACCCTATTCAATCACATTAGAAAAAGGAAGTTTGGCATTTACGGTTTGCCAAGTGCCAATTATTTATAAAATTTCGGATACCAATGAAATAGAAGTGAATTTTAAAAATGGTAAAACAGAAACTTTTTCAAGCTTTACCTTGAGTGATGAGTTGAGCCAAAAAATATTTCAGCGAACCGGAGAAATTATCCATGTAACAGTAAGTATCACTATTTAGTTATATGAATAAAATTATAAATCTAGCGCTTCTACATGTATTAACAGTATGTTTTTGTTGCTGTAAAAGCATAAACCCAAAAACAACTACTGCTATTTCAGCCGAAAAGATATTAGGAAATTCGAATTATCAAGCCATATCTTATGGTGGTTACAGAGAAAAATCAAGAGATGTTGAATCTACTGTTTCTCAAATTACTGAGGATTTAAAAATTCTATCGGCGATGAACATTAAAGTGCTGAGAACCTATAATGTGCACCATACAGAAGCATCAAATTTATTAAAAGCCATAAGGGAATTAAAGAAAGCGGATCCTAATTTTGAAATGTATGTGATGTTAGGCGCTTGGATTGATTGTAAAAATTCGTGGACAGCAAACCAACTCGTCAGAAATGAAGATAGCGACCGCAATCCTATAGAAATAGCCGAAACGGTAAGACTGGCAAATGAATATCCCGAGATTGTAAAGATTATTTCCGTAGGTAATGAAGCGATGGTAAAATGGGCATGGAGTTATTATGTTGAGCCAAGCATTACATTAAAATGGGTAAATTATTTGCAAGATTTGAAGAAAGAAGGGGGGTTATCTAAAGATGTATGGATCACAAGTTCCGATAATTTTGCCTCTTGGGGAGGTGGAGGAAAAGAGTATCACGTTGAAGATTTGAACAAGCTAATCAAAGCCGTAGATTATATCTCGATGCACACGTACCCTATGCATGACACTCATTATAATCCAGTGTTTTGGGGGATTTTAGAAAATGAAAAACAATTATCTGAACGCGAAAAAATAGATGCCGCAATGATCAGGGCGAGGGATTATGCTGTTGAACAATATACTAGTGTTGTAAGTTATATGGAATCAATTGGTGTTAATAAACCAGTACATATTGGAGAAACGGGTTGGGCTTCTGGCGATGATAATCTTTATGGCAACGAAGGCTCAAAAGCCACAGATGAATATAAAGAGGCGGTGTATAATAAATTGATGCGAGATTGGACCAATAAAGAAGGAATTTCTTGTTTCTATTTTGAAGCTTTTGACGAGCAATGGAAAGACAGCAAAAACCCAATAGGTTCCGAAAATCATTTTGGATTAATCAATTTACAAGGCCAAGCAAAGTATGCACTTTGGAAAATGGTGGATAAAGGAATTTTTAAAGGGTTAACTCGTGATGGCAAGCCCATTACAAAAACATACAATGGTAACGAAGAAGCCTTATGGAAGGATGTTAAAACTCCTGCTGCATTGATTAAAAAATAATTGGTTATGGAAAAATTCAAATTTCTAATAGTAATTCTTAGTATGGCAATTACATTGAATAGTTGTAAAACTACAAAAGATTTGGAAGTAGAAGTTTACGAAACTTCAGCTCAGGGCAATTCATTAAAAAAAATAACGACATTTTCAAAAACTGAAAACCCGGTTTTAATTACTTTGAATCCTGATGAAAAATTCCAAACTATTACGGGTTTTGGAGGCTCTTTTACAGAATCCTCGGCTTATTTATTAAATAAAGTAAGCGTAGCGAATCGTAAAAAAATATTAGATGCCTATTTTAGTGAAGAAGGAGCAAACTATTCACTGACTAGAACGCATATTGCTTCTTGTGATTTTTCATTAAGCAATTATACTTATGCCAAAGTAGAGAATGATTTAGAACTGAAAAATTTCACTATAGAAGACGACAAAGACGATTTAATTCCAATGATTTTAGAAGCTAAAGCCATATCAAAAGAAGGATTTAAAATCATCGCCTCTCCTTGGACAGTTCCACCTTGGATGAAAGACAACAAAAAATATGTTGGCGGTAAATTATTACCAGAATTCAATGATGCTTTCGCTTTGTATTTTTCAAAGTATTTAGAATCTTACAAAAAAGAAGGAATCGGTATTTGGGGAATAACAGTAATTAACGAACCTCACGGAAACGGAAACAACTGGGAAAGCACCCTTTTTTCACCGAAAGAAATGACTGATTTTGTACAAAATCATTTAGGACTAAAATTAGAAAATGACGGTTGGTCGGATATTAAAATATTGGGCTATGACCAAAACCGCGCTGGAATAAAAGAATGGGTTGACGTGATGTATAAAGATGAAAAATCATCTCAATATTATGATGGTTTAGCTATTCATTGGTACGAAAGCACCTATGATTATTTTCCAAACGAGTTGCAATATGCACATGAAAAATCACCCAATAAATATTTAATTCAAACCGAAGCTTGTATAGATTCTGAAATTCCACATTGGAACGACGATGCTTGGTATTGGAAAAAAGAAGCAACGGATTGGGGTTGGGATTGGGCATCTGAAAAAGACAAACATTTGCACCCAAAATACGCGGCAGTGAATCGCTATGCTACTGATATTATTGGATGTTTGAACAATTGGGTCGATGGTTGGGTCGATTGGAATATGGTTTTAGATACTCAAGGTGGGCCTAATTGGTTTAAAAACTGGTGCGTTGCTCCAGTAATTGTTGATACTACTAAGGATGAAGTCTATTTCACACCTTTATATTATACTATGGCTCATTTTAGCAAATTTATGAGGCCTGGAGCTGTAAAAATAGGGTGTACGATTAATCATAAAGAGCTTATGGCGACTGCGGTGAAAAATCCAGATGGGACTATAGCAGTAGTTGTTTTTAATCCAACATCAGAAAAACATAGTTTAGAAATAAAACTAAACAACAAAACAGAAATAATTTCTATCGATGCAAAAGCATTGCAAACAGTTATTATCAAATCATAAAAAACAACAACTAATTATATAACTCTTAATTATTCAAATATGTCAAATCAAAATTCTAACACTAAAGTGATGGTTCCAATGGGTCAAAAAATTGCTTTTGGTTTGGGAATGCTTGCAAATCAGATGTTCCCCGCTGCTTTAGGGATTTTCATGGTAGTTTTGGTAGAAAATTTAGGTATGCCTTCGTGGATGTGGGGTGTTTTATTTTTTGTACCTAGAATAGTAGATGCTTTTTTTGATCCAATTATGGGATTTATTTCTGATAATACTAAATCAGTTTGGGGAAGACGTAGACAATATGTTTTTATTGGATCTATAATTATGGGAATTGCATTTATCATTATGTGGCAATTGTATCGAGAAGATAGTGTGATGTACAATTTTACTTTTTTTCTTACTTTTTCACTTATATTTCATATTGGTCTATCTATTTTCAGTGTTCCTTATGTAGCAATGGGTTATGAAATGAGCGATGATTTTCATGAAAGAACTAGCATTATGGCAATTTCTCAATGGATCGGACAATGGGCTTGGGTTATAGCTCCTTGGTTTTGGGTCGTTATGTATGATCCTTCGTGGTTCCCTAATGCTGACACAGCCACAAGAACATTAGCCATTTGGGTTGGTAGTGTATTTATGCTATTAGCTATGGTTCCAGCAATATTCATTAAAAGTAAATCAACCCAGTTTGATGATAGTTTAGAACCACTTACTTTTAGAACTATTGGCGGAAGTTTAAAAGAAATTTTAATAAGTTTTAAAGAAGCTTTTTCTAATAAACCTTTCAGAAAACTGTGTATCGCTACTTTTTTTATTTTCAATGCCTTTAATACCGTTGCAGGTTTTACTTTTTTCATTGTTGTATATTATCTTTTCAATGGCAATACCGCAGCAGCAGGTATTTGGCCCACACTTTTTGGATGTGGAGGTGCTTTAGCAACCACTTTTATAGTAATTCCTGTTGTAGCTTGGATAGCCAAAAAAATGGAGAAAAAGAGAGCGTTTTTGATTTGTCAAGGCATTTCAATTTTTGGATATATTCTTCTTTGGTTTCTATTTATTCCCGGTAAACCCTATATGTTCTTGTTTGCTTTGCCTTTCTTTTCCTTTGGTATCGGGAGTTTGTTTACTCTAATGATGTCTATGACTGCTGATGTGTGTGACATGGATGAGCTAGAATCGGGAAAAAGGCGAGAAGGAGTTTTTGGCGCTATTTATTGGTGGATGGTGAAGTTTGGTTTTGCAATTGCAGGATTGCTAACGGGCGTAATTATGTCAGCAGTTGCGTTCAAAGCGGGTGCTCCAACTCAACCCGAGGGTGCTGTTACAGGATTGCGACTTGTCTTTTCTGGGATTCCAATATTAGGAACATCAATTGCAATGTGGGTAATGAGGAATTATGACTTAACTGAAGAAAAAGCACGAAAAATAAAAAACGAATTGGATGCCAGAAAATCCGGTTTGTAGGCCTGCCTGATTTAAATATCGATAATTAAAAAATTATAAAGTTATGTCATTTACTAGAAAAGAAGATTCGCAATATCAAATCAAGTATGATACTATTGACGAGATTAATTATAACGGAATTGATTTTTCAAGAAAATCAGCTGAGGAATTAAATTCAATTTTTAGCGATGTATTAAAAACGGGGGCGCACGGACTTTGTTTTAGTCTTTATGAAGACGGACAAAAACCCGGTGACATCATTTCAGAAGAACAGGTTCGCCGAAGAATGAAAATTATCGCTCCCTACACTAAATGGGTGCGATCATTTTCTTGTACCGAAGGCAATGAATTTATTCCCCTACTTGCAAAAGAGTATGGCATCAAAACATTAGTAGGCGCATGGCTAGGCGATGATCCGGAGATTAATGAAAGAGAAATTGAGGGACTAATAAAACTTTCTAATGAAGGCTTAGTAGACATTGCCGCAGTAGGAAACGAGGTAATGTATCGTAAAGATTTATCCGAAGATCAACTTCTTGAATTTATCGAACGAGTGAAAAATGCCATTCCTGATTCTATTCCAGTAGGATATGTTGATGCCTATTACGAATTCACAATAAGACCAAGAATAACGGAAGCCTGCGATTTAATTTTAACTAATTGTTATCCCTATTGGGAAGGTTGCAATTTAGACTATTCATTGGGTCACATAAAACAAATGTACCACCAAGCTTTGGACGCCGGAAATGGTAAAAAAGTAATAATTACTGAAACAGGATGGCCTAGTAAAGGAGAAAGCTTTAAAGATTCGCATCCATCGAAAGAAAATGCTATAAAATATTATATCAATACCCAGCTGTGGTCTCAACAAGATGATATTGATATATTCTATTTCTCCTCTTTTGACGAATCGTGGAAAGTTGGAGCAGAAGGCGAAGTGGGAGCCTACTGGGGAATTTGGGATAAAAACGAAAATTTAAAATATTAATGAATAGTTTTGAAGCATTAAATTTATCACCAGGACACGCTATATGTTATTCTGGCTTTAGAGATGGGCAGCAACCTGGTGGTATGATTCCAACGTACGAAGAGGTAAAAGAAGATTTATATTTACTTCAAAACCATTGGAAATACTTGCGTTTATATGATTGTGACCAGCACGCTGAAACTGTTTTACAAGTAATTCAACAAGAAAAATTACCGCTAAAAGTAATGCTTGGCGCCTACATAGTTGCTGAAATGAACAATTTCGGATGCCCTTGGGGTGGTGGTGTTTACACAGAAGCAGCGTTAGCAAAAAACCATATTAAAAACCATAATCAAATAAATAAACTAATTGATTTAGCGAATCAATATCCAGAAATAATATGCACTTTATCCGCTGGCAATGAGGCCTGCGTCGATTGGACAGATCACTATGTGTCAGTTTCAAGTGTCATAGAATATGTAAAACGTATCAAAAAAGAGACGAAACAACCTGTAACTTTTTGCGAAAATTATGTTCCGTGGTTGAGTAAACTCAAACGGCTGGTAGATGAAGTCGATTTTATATCGATTCACACTTATCCTGTTTGGGAATATAAAAACATTCACGAAGCATTAAATTATACCAAGGAAAACTATTTGGCTGTAGCCAATATGTATCCGAATAAGCCAGTAGTAATTACTGAGGCAGGTTGGGCAACTAATTCAAATGGTAGAGGCATAGAACCGCATAATGTTAGCGAAGAAAATCAAGAAATATACTACCACGATTTAGTAAATTGGACAGATAAAGAGGGTATTCTAACCTTTGTTTTTGAGGCTTTTGATGAAACTTGGAAAGGGTCATCTGAGGCTTTAGAACCTGAGAAACATTGGGGACTTTTTAAAATCGATAGAACCCCAAAATTGGTAATGACAAATATTATTTCTAAAGCCTCTGTTTTATTAAATATTTTCACTAGTGTCCACTTAAAATAAGTTGAAAACCAGCTGGTTAGTAATATGTTCATTGACATTATTGTAATCTGATTTCATAAGTAATTCATTTACAGGCGTTTTATCGAGTAATGATGCTGATAAAATTTGTAGAATTTCGTAGATTGAACGATTGATTTTTAAATCTTTCGCAATGATTGACACCAAGCAATAAGTTATTATTGCGATGTTTATTTGTATGCGAACAGCATTTTCTGTTGTTCCCCAAAAGGTCTTAACTTTCAAATGTTGTTTAATCCATTTGAAGAATAATTCAATCTGCCAACGCTGTTTATAAAGTAAGGCTATTTGTTGGGCTGATAAATCAAAATTGTTCGTCAAAAAGATTAACATTTTTTTGTTTTCAGCATCAAAAAACTTCACTTTTCTTATCTTTTCTGGATAATCTTTTGAAGTATAAAAGCCGTCTATTTTCCCTGTTTGGTCATAAATAACTCCTGTGGATTTATCCGTTTTCTTGGAATACATTCTTTTGAATTTTAAATTTGATTTTGCTCTAACAACAAAATAAGCAGAAGATTTAGTAATTCGATAAAGCCTGAAATAATCTACATAAGCACGGTCAAAAATATAATAGGCAAAACGTTCATAATTGATGATGTCCATCGCATTAATATCGTGAATATTTGCCTCGGTAATGTGAATAAAAACAGGGATTTGTGTGTTAATATCAAAAAGTGTGTGGAGTTTTATTCCTGCTTTGGTTTTTCTAAAATGAGCCCACCAAAATACACTCAAACACAAATCAATAGTCGAAGAATCAAAAGCATAAATGTTACCTTTTATTTCAAAACTATCATTGCTGTTTTTTTCTTGAGCAATCAATATTAAATGATTGGCAAAGTCTTCGAATATTTTATAATTGCGATTCTCATTTGCCTTAGCCAAGTTACTTCGTGTTACATTTTTACCAAAACCTAAATGATACGATTTTGATTGATGTGCTTCGATAACAATTATCAAATCTCTCAAGCTATCACGAGAAGATAATTGACCGAAAATCATAGATAAAAGTTGATTCCAACAAGTAAAATGTCTGACCTTTTTATTGCCATCATACTTTGTTACAAATCTATCAAAAACACGTTGAGGCAGAAATTCAACTAATTAAGAAAAGACATATTTTCCGTGATTCATATTCGTAATGTTAATTTACGAACATAATAGATTCATTTCAAATCGTCACGCTCTAAAATGAGACTTAAAATACAGATTTACAATAATTTCAAAGAACTTTTTTTAATCTATAGTGGACACTAGTGAAATATTTTAATGAAATTAAGTTTTTAAATAAATAAAACATATGAAAGCAATAATTTTCGCTCTGATTTTAATGGTTGCGACCAGTTCATTTTCTCAGTCAAAAATCAAAATTCAGCCTAAACCATTTTCGGTAAAGGATAAAACAGTACTGGTTTACACTTCTGCTGACAGCACTAATTTAAGAATAACAAACACTGATAATTTGAAATTTTCAGTGTTAAAGCAACCGTTAGAAACACAGACTTGCATATTTGTAAATCCGGACAAAACTTTCCAAACTTTTCTTGGTATTGGAGGTGCCATAACAGATGCCAGCGCCGAAGTTTTTGCAAAATTACCCAAAGACAATCAACAAGAATTCTTGAATGCTTATTATAGCAAAGACAAAGGAATTGGCTATTCTTTGATTAGAACAACAATTCACAGTAGTGATTTTAGCTCCGGAAGCTATACTTACATAGCTGAAGGGGACAAGGAATTAAAGACGTTCAGCATTGACCACGACAAACAATTTAAAATTCCTTTGATTAAAAAGGCAATTGAAACTGCAGGAGCGAACGTGTCATTATATGCCAGTCCTTGGAGTCCGCCAGCTTTTATGAAGGACAATAAAGACATGCTTAAAGGAGGAAAACTATTGCCAGAATTCTATCAGTCTTGGGCTAATTATTATGTGAAATTTATAGATGGGTATCAAAAAGAAGGAATTCCGGTTTGGGGATTGACACTTCAAAACGAACCAATGGCTACTCAAAAATGGGAATCCTGTATTTATACCGCCGAAGAGGAACGTGATTTTCTAAAAAATTATCTTGGACCTACATTAAAAAAAGCGAGACTTGGCGACAAAAAAATTACCGTTTGGGATCACAACAGAGATTTGATGACTCAAAGGGCAAGTACAATTCTTGACGACCCAGAAGCCAATAAATATGTTTGGGGAATTGGTTTTCACTGGTATGAAACCTGGACTGGTGGAGAACCAATGTTTGAAAATGTTGACATAGTCCATAAAACCTACCCCGACAAAAATTTGCTTTTTACCGAAGGCTGTATTGAGAAATTCGATGCCAGCAAATACCAATTATGGGCAAATGGAGAACGCTACGGAAAATCAATAATTAACGATTTTAATAACGGAACCGTGGGTTGGACAGATTGGAACATTCTTTTGGATGAAAATGGAGGGCCAAATCACGTGGGTAATTTTTGCTTCTCACCCATTCATGGCGATCTAAAAACAGGGGAATTAATTTATACGCCTTCTTATTATTTTATTGGTCATTTCTCGAAATTTATTGGAAAAGAAGCCAAAAGAATTAGTAGCGTTTCCAGCCGTAGCAATTTGATAACAACCTCTTTTTTGAACCAAGACGGAAAAGTGGTTACCGTTGTGATGAACCAAAGCAGAAAAAAAATCACGTATAATTTATGTGTTGGAACAAATGCAGCAGAAGTTTCAATTTTGCCTCACGCTATTCAAACTTTAGTGTATTAAAAAATTTATTCTGTTGTGCTTTTTCTGTTTTCTCTTTTTAACATTTAATCAAGATAATTTGATGTGTTTTTGACGTGTAAATAAATATTAAAAATAATTAATAAAGCAATAATATTGCAAATAAGATAATAATAATGAAAAATAAAATGAAAAATAAAATGAAAAATAAAATTTTGGTTCTTTTAACAGCGATTGTTGTTAATTTCTTTTTTGTAATTAATTCAAATGCCCAAGTAATCCCCGTTGGCAGCGGAAGCTACACAAAAACTTTCCCCGGAACAGATGTTGCCGGTAGAAATGGTTATCCTTCTGGAGCCCCTAATTTGAGCGGTGCTGCACTAGGAAAGCCTGTGCCAACAAATGATTGGTGGTCAAAACTAGCTAAAGAAACACAAGCAAGCAACCTTTTTACCTATCCCTATACCTTAAAAACAACCACAAACGGATTAGTAGTTTCTTACGTTCCCTCGGGAGTTATTGACGATATGTCGCCGGTCGTGATGAGCGTAGTAGGAATGGCTGCAACGAAAACAACTGTTTCTAATTACTCTGATTGGACGGTTACTATGGATTGGAATGATGGAACACATAATTTTCAAACAACGGCTGGTATAGCAATGCCTTTTTTATATTTTACTAAAAAAGCAACAGATGTTGTACAGGTTACCGTAAATTCTGGTACCGTTACTGTTAGCAACGAAATGTTAATAATTGTTGACGCAAAAAGTAATGCTGACTTTGCAGTTTATGCTCCAGTAGGAAGTACTTGGACTCAAAACGGAGGTGTTTACACTTCAACATTAAACGGAAAAAATTATTGGTCGATGGCGTTCATTCCGCTTACGGCCTCGAACGTGACTACTGTAGCGAACGAATACAAGAAATACGCCTACGTTTTTCCAACCAGTACAACTTCAAGTTTTAGTTACAACGAAAGCACATCGGTAATGAAAACCGATTTTAATGTGGTGACTGAAGTGAAAGAAGGTACAAATTCTAATGTTTTGTTGGGTTTGCTTCCGCACCAATGGGACAATTTAGCCACTAATTCTCCTATTCCAAATAAATATAGCTATTCAACTATTCGCGGCGAAATGAAAACAATGGACGGCAATAGTTTTAGTGTCGAAAATAAATTTCACGGTATTTTACCCACATTACCTTATGTAGATAATTATAGTGCTGGATTTACTCCAACGGCTTTGACTGAAAAAATTGCCAGTATCGAAAACGATGCATTAGCAACATGGACCGATTCATATAATGAAGGACAGGTGATGAACCGCCTGATACAAACTGCCAGGATTGCTGATGAAATGGGAAACACTGTTGCTCGTAATAAGATGTTGGCAACCATCAAGGAGCGACTTGAAGATTGGTTGAAAGCGGAAGGAGGCGAAGTTGCCTTTTTGTTTTACTACAACACTACTTGGTCTGCAATGTTGGGTTATCCAGCCGGACACGGACAAGACAGCAATATCAATGACCACCATTTTCATTGGGGTTATTTTATTCATGCGGCTTCATTCTTAGAGCAATACCAGCCCGGATGGGCTACACAGTTTGGCGGAATGATTAACTTGCTGATTCGAGATGCAGCTACGACAGACAGAAACGACACCTTATTTCCATACTTGCGCAATTTCTCTCCTTTTGCTGGACATTGTTGGGCAAATGGTTTCGCGACTTTTCCGCAAGGAAATGACCAAGAATCAACTTCAGAAAGTATGCAGTTCAATTCTTCCTTGATTCATTGGGGAGAAGTAACGGGAAATAAAGCGATTCGAGATTTAGGAATTTACCTGTACACTACAGAACAAACAGCGATTGAAGAATATTGGCTTGACACAAAAGACCGAAATTTTCCGCCTTCACAACAATACAGTTTGGTTTCCCGTGTTTGGGGAAATAGTTTTGATAATGGAACTTTTTGGACTGGAGATATTGCTGCCTCTTATGGTATCGAATTGTATCCAATACACGGCGGATCATTGTATTTAGGTCACAATACGGCATATGTTACGAAACTTTGGAATGAAATTGAAACCAATACAGGAATACTTACTAACGCAGTCAATGCCAATTTATGGCACGACATTATGTGGGAATATCTTGCTTTTATTAATCCGTCAAAAGCCATTTCTTTGTATAATTCGTATCCAAATAGAGAGTTGAAATTTGGCGTTTCTGATGCGCAAACCTACCACTGGTTGCATGCTATGAATGCTTTAGGAAGAGTCGATGCCACCATCACGGCCAATTCGCCAATTGCGGCAGCATTTAAACAAAACGGTCAAACTAATTATGTGGCACACAACTATTCGAATCAGCCTGTCACGGTTACTTTTTCTACGGGATACCAATTAGTAGTTCCCGCTCGAAAAATGGTCACAAGCTTGGATAGCCAAATAACCGGTGTAATAACAACTTCGTTTCAGCAAGCTTTCGTAAACGGTAGCGTAAAATTGAATGTAGTTGTTTCGGGAGGGACTCCAATCAAGGTTGAATTTATGGATGGAACCACTTCTCTTGGAATTGATACCACAGCACCTTTCACTTGGGATGCAACGAATTTAGCATTAGGAGTTCATGGTTTTTATGCAAAAGTATACGAAAACACGGTTAAATTTAATGTTAGTAATAGCATCGATGTTGTAGTTGGTGATCAATTGCCTTATGGTGGAAACGCTTGGGCTATTCCGGGAATCATTGAAGCGGGCAAATTTGATACTTTTGAAGGTGGAAAAGGCCAAAATATCGCTTATTTAGATGGAACCACAACGAACATGGGCGATTTTAGAATGGACGAAGCTGTAGATGCGTCGGCGCATATTTCTGAAGGGGCAAATGTTAACAACCTTGCAGCCGGAGAATGGTTGGAATACACCGTAAATGTTGCCCAGTCAGGTTTGTACTCATTTGCTTTCCGTTATGCTTCGGGAAATTCGGCAGGAGGAGGACCGTTCCGTTTAGAGTTAGACGGGCAATCCGTTTCTGGGACTATTACAGTTCCTTCAACATCTACTACTTCTTGGGATGTTTGGGCTACCAAAACGGTTACTAATATTCCACTTACACCCGGAAAGCATGTATTGCGTGTCGCTTTTTCAGGCGGTGAATTTAACTTGGCTAAAATGACTTTTGCTAGAACTGGCAATTTGACTTACAGTTATCCAACGGCTGTGGCAGGGCCAAATCTTAAAGTGATTTTGCCATCAACTTCTACCACGATTGACGGTTCTGCAAGTACAGAATCTGCAGCAAAAGCATTGACTTATTCTTGGACACAAAATTACGGTCCATCGGTTGTCCAATTTTCAAATGCTACTGCTGCCATCTCTACGATAAGTGGATTGGCTGAAGGAATGTATAGTTTGAAATTGACTGTTACCAATACTGATTTGCGGTCTGCTGATGTTGAGTTATTAGTGTTGGTAACCAATACCGCTAATGCGCTTCCCACTGTTTCCTTGGTTACACCAGAAAATAATGCAACATTTACCCAAGGGAAAACGGTTAGTATTACAGCCAATGCAAGTGATTTTGATGGAACAATTCAGCAAGTGAGTTTCTATCAAAATGATATTTTGATTAGCACAGATACTGCCGCTCCGTATGCTGCCACTTGGAATCCAGTTGCCGCAAATTATACCTTAACAGCAAAAGCAACTGATAATAATGGAGCCATAAGCACCTCACAAATAGTTAATGTTACTATTGCACCCGAGATGGTTTGTATTGAAACTTCAAAAGTTGCGCAACAAGGAACATTCTCTATTGGATATAAATCCACATTTGAAACAGTGGGTTCGACTGTTTACGTCACATTTGAATTGTTGGATACTGATAAACCGGGCGTAATTGCTTATTTATGGAAACAAACTCCATTTTCAGAAGTGTCGATGACGAATGTTTCTGGAAAGATTTTCACGGCAACAATTACCGGGCAAACAATGGGAGCTACAATTAACTATGGTTGTAAATTTGCTTTTTCTGGAGGGTTGGCAGTAACGAAATATGTAAGTTATGTAGTGGGTAGTAATTGTGGAGGCACTAATGACACACAAGCTCCTACTAGTTTTACAGCCAGTATCGGCGCAATCACAGGTTCTTCTGTTGAATTATTGTTGAACGCTACCGATAACTCTGGAACGGTTGCTTACAATGTGGCTTATGGCACTAATAACATTTCTACATCAGGGGATTCGGGAGTTCAAAAATCGTTTTTGATAACAGCCTTGACTCCAAATACTAATTACAGTTTTAGTATTTCGGCAAGTGATTTAGTAGGAAATGTTGCTATTAATAATCCAATTGTACGCAATGCCACAACGGCTTTAAATACGAATACAGAATGTGCAGGAACTGCATCTGAAGCTCAGCAAAGCTCTTTTTCTGTAGGTTATAAATATGCTTTTCAAACTACTGGAACGGATGTTAAAATCACTTTTGAATTGTTGGATGACAAAACGGACGTAATTGCTTATTTATGGAAACAAACTCCTTTTGGAGAAACAGCGATGACAAAAGTTTCTGGGAAGATTTTTACGAAAACAATCACTGGTCAAATCCTGGGGTCAACTATTAGTTATGGGGTTAAATTTGCTTATGCAGGTGGGTTGGCCGTAACCAAATATTATACTTATACAGTAGGAAATACTTGTTCGTTGGGAGTGGAAAATCCTTCTGAATTGAAGCAACTTTTCTATCCAAATCCTGTCAAAAATATATTTTATTTACAATTGTTGGACGAACAAAACAGAATTATTTTAACGGATATGTTGGGTCGAAAAATATTGGAAGATAAAGTGAAGTCATCCCACACTTTGGATATGGGTAATTTTAAAGCGGGTGTTTACTTGCTGAATATTGAAAACACCTATGGTAATCAAACCATAAAAATTATTAAGGAATAGGAATTATCTCTAAAACAAAAAAGTAATAAAGTAAGTAAATTACAAATCCATTAAATAAATAAATAAATAATTATGAAAAATAAAATTTTGATTCTATTGTTGGCAGTTGTTGTTAATTTCTTGTTTTCGATACATGCAAATGCTGGAGTGTTTTCTCCTGTTGCAGGTACGGGTTGTGTAGGAACTTCTAAAGTTGCTCTTGAAGGCACGTCTTTTACCATTGGGTATAAATCTACTTTTGAAACCATCGGATCTGATGTTAAAATAACTTTCGAATTATTGGACACAGACAAATCAGGTGTTGTAGCTTTTTTACGCAAAGAATGAGATGTAGCAGCTTCAGAAGTTGCTATGACCAATGTTTCAGGCACAAATATTTATACGAAAACCATCACTGGACAAACTGCAGCAGCTGTTATCAAATATGGAGTTAAATTTGCATTTGCTGGTGGGTTGGCTGTTACAGGATTTGTAAGTTATGAGGTAGGTAAGGATTGTGCACTTACAAATGATATTGTAGCTCCTACAAATTTTACCGCTACTATTGGAGCTATTACTGCTTCTTCTGTCGAAATAATCTTGAATGCTGTCGATGCCTCTGGAACAATATTGTATAGCGTTTCTTATGGTGCTGTTACCAAATCAACAACTAGTGATTCTGGAGTTCAAAAATCTTTTGTAATTACAGCCTTAGCTTCTGATACAGTTTATAATTTTAGTGTTTCGGCGAAAGATTTAGTTGGAAACATTGCTTCAAATAGCCCAATTTTGCTTTCTGCAAAAACAGGTGTTAGTACCAATACAGAATGTGCTGGTAGTGCATCTGAAGCCCAGCCAGGAGAATCTTTCTCTATAGGTTACAAATATGCATTTCAAACTATTAATGGAACAGAAGTTAAAATTACATTCGAACTATTGGATAATAAGGGTGTTGAATTAGCCTATTTGTGGAGGCAATCTCCATTTTCAGAAACAGGCCCAATGGCAAAGTCTGGGAAAATTGTTACGTCCACGATCACGGGACAAACAACAGGTTCGACCATTAGCTATGGAGTTAAATTTATTTTTGTTGGCGGTGGAGCAGCAGTTACTAAGTATTTTACGTATGTAGTAGGGAATACTTGTTCTTTGGGAGTAAAAACTTCTTCTGAATTGAAACAAGTATTCTATCCAAACCCCGTTAAAAACAAGTTTTATATGCAATTGATGGATGATAAAAATAAAATTATGGTGACAGATATTCTTGGTCGCAAGATCGTTGAAGAGGTTGTGAAGGCTTCCAATACTTTGGATATGAGTGCCTATAAAACTGGTGTTTATTTTCTAAAGGTTGAAAACTCTTATGGCACTGAAAACGTAAAAATAATTAAGGAATAAAAATGCTGTCGAGTCTTGAATAAGTGGCAAAGGAATAATAAAAAGGGAATTACTAAAAGTAATTCCCTTTTTTGTACTTTTATCTTAATTGAGCATCTTTTTAATAGTTAATTCTCCAAAAAAGATTTGGTTTTGATGAGTATATAATTAATTTAACCCGTTGGGTGCAATTAAATTATTTGTGTTTTGATGTTATTTATTGGTCCCTCAAAAATAAATTTATTAATGAATTGTACCATAGTTAAAGCTGTTATTTTCGCTAAAATTGCTTTGCCTGTTCGAGCAAGCTCTCGGGTCTTGTTTTAAAGCCTTGAAAAGATTTTGCATAATTTCGTCTAATCATAAATTGGTCACATAATTGAGAGAATAATGTTTCTATTCTTTTTCTTGATTTTCTAAAGACATAAGATTGTGGTTTATAGCCTTTTTGATTCCTCCTTTTTGGTGTTTGCTTCGCCTATTCGCCTTTAGCTCGGGTCTAATTTAACGTTTACCGTTTGAAATAAATCTAATTGTATACTTTCAGACAAATAACATCGATCCCCAAGTATAACACAATCAGGTATTTGTTGTTTTATATTTTTTGGCTATGTTTAACTAGATGTATTTTAGATTCGGTATATTTTTCAAAACTTGCATAACTTCATATGAAGTACAAACTGTCAATAATAATGTTTTCAATGGTATTGAAGCATTTTCAATTTGTTTTTTTATTGCGAACCAGTTGAGGTATTGTTGTAAATATTTTGTTGATACTCCATTAAATTGTTCCAACCATTTTTTTAGTTCACTTCCCGTTTGATTGACGTGTTGAACATGATATTTATTTTCTTTTACTAATTCTTTTGCACTAGCTTTTATGGTTTTATGCTCGATATTATTTTTGTTAGCAAATCCGATATAGGAATGATGACTATCACTGCATAAAATACTCTCTGGAGCAATTTTATCTTTGAGAACTATATCTAAATCATTGGTGCTAATTCGTCCTCTTGTTATTGCTTTTAGATGTTTACTTCCTTTTCTGTCTTGAGAAACGATTACGGCAACTTTATCTTGGGAAATACCCCTTTTTTTTGTTTCAAACATTCCTTTCCCTCTTTTTCGTGGTTCCCTATCAAGATTGCGTTGTCCTTTTTGTGAATAGGTAATAAACATATCATCACTCTCTACAATACCTTTTAATACGACCTGATTTTGGCTGGATTCCAAAGCAGCGAGTATCCTATGACGCCATTTGAAAGACGTGGGCAAACTTATTTCTGCATGTTTTGCACATTCTCTTAAGCTTTTACCTGCTATAAAATGCTTCATATAGACTTTCATATGTTCGCCTTTTCCTTTGCGCATTCCTGCATTAAAAGTTCCTGTGGTATCTCTATAATTGCGACCGCATTCTTTACAACAATAGCGTTGTATGCCATATTGAAAACCTATTTTTTTGGTATTACTGCTTTTGCAATGAGGACAGTGACAACTTTCTGTACTCTTTTGTTGGGTCTGAATACTTGAAATATCTATTGATAAATCTGTGACCAAATTTAATAATTGATTGTAAACCACGTTTTGCTCATCTAATGGCAAAGCTTTTATTTTCGATTCTAATATTGATATATCCATAGTGCGAATGTAAAAAATTATAAGGAATATAACAAATTAAACATAGCCTATTTTTTTAAAAAATTGATGTCGTGAACCTCTGCTTTAGTAATGTCTAAAGAATGAAAAACACCAGCTACGGAACAAACTCCGTGAAGTTTATATCCATAAAACCAACTGTTTTATGAAGCACAAACACCTTTGGAAGGAGAAGTTTCAAATTCGTTTTTACATATTTTAATTCTGTTGTGTCGTGAAAATTTACAAATTTCTAACGGCATACTGTCCACTATAAAATAATCTTCAAACTTAAGAAAATGAGAAGCTAACTTTGTTCTAACTTCGTCTGAAAAGAAAAACAATTTTCTTCTTATTTTATTGAACTGACTACGCTCTATTAGATTAGGAATTTCAAAGGAATTAATCTGCTTGAAAAGTGAGTTTTCACTATCAATCGACATAAATTCAGCTGTCAAACTCAATGCAATAATCTCTAAATCAAACATTTTACTCTTTCGGCCAACTCCGGATTTATATTCTAAATTCACAATGCAAAGAACTTATAACTTCTAAAACTCTTAAATAATTTTTAACTATTTCTCATAATGTTGGTTGTTTAGCGGCTTCAAGATACTGAATTTCAGTATCTTGACCAAAATTTAATCGATTTAATTTAAATAATTGCACCGAACGGGTTAACTTAATTTATCAATCACATTTGTAGATTTAATACTAATTTATCAAAGTTGCTCCAACTTCCAAATTATTAAATTTATTTTAGCTTAATTTGCACATATTACAAGTTGAATCTCTTTTATTTAAAGAAAGGGAGGGCTAATAATAAAATATGTTAAAATTATTAATAGATTTGTAGGAAAAAAACCTATTAATCGTTTTAAAATAAGATTGCCCTAATATTAAATCTTTGCCCCCAAAGAATATAATAAACCTACATTATGAGAAATAGTTACAAATTTCTATTGTTATCTTTTATTTTTTGTACTAATATACTTTTGGCTAGTACCCAAAACGAAAGTACTCTTATAAAACCCATAGTTACCAGTTCTTCGAAAATTGTGGTGGATGCAGACATAACCATTACGGAATCTTTAAACCCATTCAATACTTGTTCTGGCAGTGCTGCGCCTCCAAAGTATTATTAACTAATGAAGTACATAATAATAATCTTGATAAATAAAAATCAGTTATGAATAAGTTAACTTTCAAAAAATTTGGTTTCAAAAAATTAATATTTCTAACATTTGTATTATTAAATACCGGGAATAATTTATATGCACAATACTCCAAAACACATTATATTGCACCAGCACCCTGGTATTATTTTGATCAAGCTAATGAATTAATTGTATCAACTGTTAGTACAACCCCATTGAATGTTGCTGTAAAATCAAGTAATGGTGTATTATTAACTTCTCTTAGTGTTGTAAAAGGTTTCCCAATACGTTATCGCTTTTCAAATCCTTCATGCGGTGCTGCTTGTACACCAGCACATCTCACAAATACTTTATATAACGCAGATGGTTTAATCGTGTCTAGTACTGATAAAATAGCAGTTAGTATACGAAATGTAGAGAGTGATCAAATAAATGGAGGTAATTCTTCCTATATTAAAGGTAATTCTTCCTTATCAAGTTATGGAGATCAAGGTTTGGGCGTTGAATTTAGATTAGGCTATTATAGAAGTGATTATTCAGGTTTAAATGGCATAGGTAGTGCTGCTGCTCCTTTATATAGTGTTATGGCAATCTCAAATAACACACAAGTTAGTCTCAATGGCACTTCATTAATTACATTAAATGCTGGTCAATCCTATTGCTTTCAAACTAATATGGGTTCTTTATTAACCTCTGATAAATCTGTTGTTGTAAACAGTGGTAATTGGGGAGATGCCCCTGGTGGATGTACCGATGGTGTTTTTACACAAGTATTACCCGTTGTTAATGCTGGTACTAATTATATTGTTATTAGGGGTAAAGGTACTCCTGGAACTAATACTTATTTGCCCGAACAAAGTACTATAATTGCAACTCAAAATAATACAACTGTTGAAGTAAAAAATTATAACAACTTAGGGCTGTTTATTAGTACTACAAGTTATACATTGGTTAATGCGGGCGACTATCAAACAATTTTTCATGGGGACTCAGCTACTATTTACAGTTCTTCGAACATCATAGCCACAAGGCCAGTTGTTGTTTATCAAGGTGTGGCGGATAATTGTGAAAATGACATGTCTATGACGCCTCCTTTAGAAGCGTGTTCTGGAAGTAATAGAATTGAAATTAGAAAGTTTAGAAGTTACTTAGATACCGAATTACCTTATGTAGGAAACATACTTATTAACGATGCAACAGCAATTGTATATGTTAATGGTGTAAATATTGAAACTTCATCTGGAAATTCAAGATTCCAAATAGGCAATACAGGTTATTATCTTATTAGGTTTACTAATGCAAATGTTAGTAATCTAGAAGAAATAATTGTTAATTCTACAGCTAGAATGAGTGTTTCAATTGTGGAACAAGGAGGAGGATTTAGCATGGCAGGGTTTTATTCTTCCTTTAGCGAAACACCAGAACAACCTATTTATACTAGCTCATCTTCCTCGTTTTGTTTGGGATCTATATTAACTACTGAGCCAGATTTGGCGCCTTATCAATGGTATTTTAATGGAATATTAATTCCAGGCGCAACTAGTCAAACTTATATTCCAACGGCTCCTGGAAATTATTCTGTTTCTGGAACTAGAACTTGCGGAACTACAAAGCCGTCGCCTAATTTTTTAGTTAATTGTATACAAAATATTCCTATTGATGCCATAAATGATAATTTAACACAAAATCCAATTAATGGTTATATCGGAGGAAATGCAGGTGCTATTTTTGCAAATAATGGAAGTGGTCAAGACACTTTTAATAATTTGCCTGTAGTTACCGATGAAATTAATATTTTGGTAGTTAATAATGGTGGTATAAACGGAGTCACTATTTCTATTAATGGAATTGTATTTATTCCAAATGGAACTCCAGCAGGAACTTATATTCTTACGTACAGTATTTGTGAAAAACAAAACCCTGCTAATTTTGATCAAGCAACAATTACTATTCTTGTAACTGCTCCAATTATTGATGCAGTAAATGATATTAACAACCCTCCTATTAATTCACAAGCGGGAGCTTCCATACCCTTATACACTAATGACACTTTAAATGCTGTTCCTTTAGTTTCAAATGAAGTTATTTTCACATTAGATAATAATGGTGGTTTAACAGGTTCTTTTATAGATATCAATGGAAATTTAATAGTTCCAACAGGAACTGCATTAGGAACTTACACCATTGCCTACTCAATTTGTGAAATAGTAAATCCAAATAATTGTGATACTGCAATCGCGACAATCGTGGTCAAAGACCCATGTGATTTTGATAATTCTCCGGATTCCTGTGACGTAATAATTCATAATTATATTTCTGCAAATTCAGATGATGTAAATGAATATTTAAATATTCAAGGAATTGAAAACTATCCAAATAATTCTATTGAAATATACAATCGTTGGGGAATTTTGGTATATGATGTTGAGGGTTATAATAATGAATCTAAATCCTTCCGAGGGATTTCTGAAGACAGATTAACAGTTAATCCAAATACTAAACTACCGGAAGGAACCTATTTTTATAATCTAAAATATACCAAGTCTAATGGTATTGCTATTGAAAAAACAGGATATTTATATATTACAATTAATTAAATAAAATAGGATGGAAAAAAAATTTTTTTTCTTTATAACGTTATTTATTGGGTTTGTGAGTTATTCACAACAAGATGCCCAATATACCCAATACATGTACAATACAGAAACTATTAATCCGGCTTATGCTGGTTCAAGAGGAGTGTTGAGTATATTTGGATTCTATAGAGCACAATGGGTTGAACTAGATGGAGCTCCGAAAACAGGTGCATTTTCTATTAATTCACCAATTGAAAATACTAATATTGGAGTGGGTTTAACGGTTCTTAATGATCAAATAGGGCCAACGGTAAATAGTTCTATTTCTGCAGATTTATCCTATACAATTAAAACTTCCGATGCATATAAATTATCTTTTGGTGTTAAAGGAACTGCAAACTTCTTTAATTTCTATAGGGATAAACTTAATCCGCAAGTCATAACCGATCCTACTTTAGCTAATTTAAATAATTATTATACTCCAAATCTTGGTGCAGGAGCCTACCTACATTCTAATAAAGCCTATGTAGGTTTATCGGTTCCTAATTTTTTTCAATCTAAGATGTATAATGACAATGAATATGCTGTATATAAACAGAAAATTAATTTATATTTAATTGGAGGATATGTGTTTAATTTTTCTCCGGATA
>CAMDGJ010000007.1 GCA_945897545.1 Flavobacterium psychrophilum | reverse complement strand
TAGCCTAAACAATTATTAATTTTTTTATAAAATCAATTTCTGTTTAATCTTTTAACAATACATTTGAACAAGTTTACAATTAAAAATTAATCATTAAATAAAAAAATTATGAAAATTTTATCTAAACTAAAGATTGTATTTGCAATCATCGCATTGACATCTTTCACTATTTCTTGTGATGACGACGACGACGCTCCTGAAGAATTAACAATTTACGACACCGCTGCTTCAAACCCTAATTTCTCTACCCTCAAAACAGCACTAGACAGAACTGGACTAAATACTGTATTGGATGGTAGCGGACAATTTACTGTATTTGCTCCAACAAATGCAGCATTTACAAGCTTTTTAGCAACTACGCCCTTTGCAACCGTAAATGATGTTCCAGTTCCTGTATTAAAAAACATTCTGTTAAACCACGTGCTTGGTGCCGAAGTTAAAAGCGCTGCTATTGCTACTGGTTATGCATCAACTTTGACACCAATAAATGCAATGGCGAATGCTCCAACAATTAGTATATTTATAGAATTATCTGGAAATACAGTAATTTTAAATGGTGGTCCATTAAATTCAGGAGCTACTGTAACTACCGCCGACATTGACGCTAGTAATGGAGTTATACACGTTGTTAGCAATGTCATTGCTATTCCAACTGTTGTAAACCATGTTGTTGCAAATCCAAATTTTGATACTTTACAATCTATAGTGACTAGTCCTGCTCAAACCGCAGTATTGGCAGCACTTCAAGGATTAACTGCAGCCGCTCCTGCTACTATTTTTGCTCCTAGCAATGCTGCATTTGCTACCGCAACTGGTACAGGTGGCTGGGCAAATGGCGCAACCTCCGCTCAAGTAACAAAAGTTCTCCAATATCATGTTACAGTAGCTGGTAATGTTCGTTCAAACCAACTGAATAATAATCAAATTATACCAATGATTACTAGCCCAATTCAAAACACGACAGCGATACTAGGTTCAGGAACTGTTGACATTAGAGACACAGCAAATAGCTTATCAAGAGTTTTTCAAGCTGATGTTCAGGCATCAAATGGAGTTATTCATGGGGTAAGTAAAGTAATACAACCAGTTTTATAATCAAAAAAGATTTAAAAAAAAGGCCGTTTCACAAATCGTGAAACAGCCTTTTTTTGTACTAAATATCAAGCTATCATTTCTTTTTATCCTTTGCTTTTTGAGCTTCAGCCTGTTCCATAACTTCTTGAAGTTTCTGTTGAAATTTACCTTGTTTTTTTGGCTCTTTCAATTTGTTTTCCTGAATTTGGGTGTGAATCTTGTCGCTGTCAATAAAATATCTTTTAATGACCAACATAATCCCAATAGTAATCAAATTCGAAATGAAGTTATATAAACTCAATCCTGCTCCATAAGTATTGAAGAAAAACAACATCATTATTGGTGAAACATAAATCATAATTTTCATCATCTTGGCCATATCTGGCATTCCTTCTTGTTGAGGAGCTGCCATTTGCTGGTCTCCTGACGTCATCTTCATATAAAAGAAAATAGCAATTGAAGCAAGGACTGGGAATAAACTGACATGATCACCGTACAACGGAATGTGGAAAGGCAATTTAACTACTTCGTCAAAAGAGGACAAATCGTCTGCCCAAAGGAAACTTTTTTGTCTCAACTCAAATGCCGAAGGGAAAAACTGAAACGAAGCATACATAAATGGGATTTGTATCAATGCCGGAATACAACCCGCCATAGGATTTACTCCTGCTTTGTTATACAACTTCATTGTTTCCTGCTGTTTCTTCATGGGATCCTTTTTGAATTTTTCTCCCAATTCAGTAATTTCAGGACGCAATACTTTCATCTTAGCTTGCGACAAGAATGATTTAAAAGTAATGGGCGACATTGCAATTTTTATAATAATGGTAAAAATAATGATAGCAATTCCTAATGAGAGTCCTAAAGTAGTGCTTAAGAAACCAAATAACGGAATGAAAATAAACATATTTATCCATCCGAAAATTCCCCAACCTAATGGAATAATTTTTTCTAAATTTTTATCATAATGTTTTAATGTTTTATAATCTGAAGGTCCAAAATACCAACTCATTTTATAATCTATTTCACCATTACTGAAAGCCAAAGGAATATTTGCTTTCAATTGTTTGGTATAAACGGTATCAATAGTTTCATCATTTACCAGATTGTTTGACATCAATTTAGCACCTGCGAAAGGTTTATCTGTCAATAAAATTGTAGCAAAAAAGTGCTGTTTAAATGCTACGTAAGTGGCCTTTTCTGCGTTTTCTTCCTTATCTTGACCTTGTGCTACATAATCAATTTTCCCGTCTTCGTGTTCAAAATAAATATCTGTATAACGATTTTCATAAGAAACACTTTTTTCGTTTCTATACGTTTTCAAGCTCCAATCTAAACCTAATGGTTTGCTCGTGTTTAAAACTTTATTCAAGCCTTGCGAACGAAGATCAAAACCAATCATGTATTCGTTTGGCTTCAAAACATATTTGTATTCTAGATATTCATTGGCTCCAGCCTTCAACTTCATCGAAAGGATTTGGTCTGCTCCAACCTTCGTTACCGTTGGTTCGAAGTAAAGGTCTTTTGTGTTTAAAGTACGATTATCATTAGTGATCAATTGAATGTTTAAATTGGCATTATTGTCTTTTATCAATTCGACTAATTGTCCTGATCCTTTTTTGAATTGCTCGAAATTTTTCAAAGTAGCTTCAACAATATACCCTCCTTTATTTGCAATCTTAAGTTTTACCAATTCATTTTCGATAGTTGTAAAACCTTCTTTTGCTGATGGAAGTGTTGCAGAATAAGCGAAACTACCCAAAGTTTTTTGGGCCTGAGCCAATTGTGTTGAATCTCCTACTGCAACAACTTCAGAGGTTTCTTTTGCAGCTGTCGTGGCAACTGCTTTATTCGCGTTTTCTTTCGCCACTAATTCTTTTTTGGCTTTTTCAGCTGCGATAGCTGCCTCCGAAGGCTTGTTTTGATACATTATCCAAATCAAGATTCCGGCAATCAATACGAAACCAATAATCGAATTGAGGTCTAATTTTTTTTCTTCCATTATTAATTTTTTATCCTCACCCCAACCCTCTCCGAAGGAGAGGGAGCCGAGTATGGAATGTGTTTATATTGTTATTCTATTTTATTTGTTAATCTAATTTACTGAATACTACTTTTTCTTTGCTTTTACGGTTGCAGCCACAAAATTCACAAAAAGTGGATGAGGATTTGCCACCGTGCTTTTGTATTCAGGATGATATTGCACCCCAATGAAAAAAGGATGATTTTTTAATTCTATTATTTCGACTAAACCAGTTTCAGGATTAACTCCCGAAGCGATTAGCCCTGCTTTTTCCAATTCTGTTACATACTGACTATTATACTCGTAACGATGACGATGACGTTCAGAAATGGTTTCTTTTTCATAAATTTTAAAAGCCAATGTACCAGGTTTAATATTGCATTTCCATGCTCCAAGACGCATTGTTCCTCCTTTATCCGTAATGGTTTTTTGACCTTCCATAAGGTTTACGACAGGACGTGTTGTATTCGGATTCATTTCTGTTGAATTTGCGTCGGCATATCCCAAAACATTTCTTGAATATTCAATGATTGCCATTTGCATACCTAAACAAATTCCGCAAAAAGGGATTTTATTTTCACGTGCATATCGAACGGCTTCTATTTTGCCCTCAATTCCTCTTTCGCCAAAACCTGGTGCAACAAGTATTCCATCTAATCCTGCAAATTTTTCCGCCACATCTGATGCATTCAAAAATTCAGAATGAATAGAAATCACATTAACTTTGGTTTCATTAGCAGCGCCAGCGTGAATAAAGGCTTCTAAAATAGATTTGTATGAATCTTGTAATTCAACATATTTCCCGATTAAACCAATATTTACTGTGTGTTTTGGATGTTTTATTCTATGCAAGAAAGTGTTCCAGTTTCTTAAATCCGGAGCAGCTCTTTTTGGCAAAGCCAATTTCTTCAAAGCGACAACGTCTAAACCTTCTTCGAGCATCAAAAAAGGTACTTCATAAATAGTTGAAGCATCAATGGATTGAATAACCGCTTCTCTTTTTACGTTGCAAAACAAGGCTAATTTATTACGCAATTCCTCTGAAATTTCGTGCTCTGTTCTACAAACTAAAATATCGGCTTTTATACCGCTTTCCATCAACGTTTTAACGGAGTGTTGCGTAGGTTTTGTTTTTAATTCTCCGGCTGCGGCTAAATAAGGAACCAAAGTCAGGTGAATGACTAATCCATTGTGTTCGCCTAATTCCCAAACCAATTGCCGAACCGATTCTATATAAGGTAAAGATTCAATATCGCCGACAGTTCCCCCTATTTCAGTAATTACAATGTCAAAATCACCCGATTTACCAAGCAATTGCATTCTATCTTTAATTTCATTGGTAATATGTGGAACCACTTGAACGGTTTTTCCTAGGAATTCTCCTCTACGCTCTTTTTCGATAACCGAAAGGTAAATTCTTCCTGTGGTAACGTTATTCGCCTGAGAAGTTGGAACATTCAGAAAACGCTCATAATGTCCTAAATCTAAATCGGTTTCAGCTCCATCATCAGTAACATAACACTCTCCGTGTTCGTATGGATTTAATGTTCCAGGATCTACATTTATGTACGGATCAAACTTCTGAATGGTCGTCCTATAGCCTCTTGCTTGCAATAATTTTGCCAATGAAGCTGCAATAATTCCCTTCCCTAAAGAAGACGTAACTCCGCCGGTGACAAAAATATATTTCGTTTGATTCATTCTTATTGTTCTTGTAGTTGTTGTTGCCTGCCTGTCGGCAGACAGTTTTGGCAAATATTTAAGCAAGTAAGTTTGCAAAAACGATGCAAAAATACGATTATAAATTTAGAAAAAACTAATTTGGAAATGAGATAATTTTGATTTTATTGACAAGTTTCACCTGGATATCGTTTTTTGGTTACAAATTATAAATAAAAAAACCTACCCAAGATTTTAAATCCCGAGTAAGCCTTTCGTTTAACCGATAGCGATAGAGCGGATCTGCAATCCGTGCCTATAATTTCTTCCAAAACTCGTCAAATTATTTTTTTATTTTTCACTCTCGTATGTAGGAACGAATTGCAGATCCGCTATCGTTCAGGAGATTGTTTTGTAATTATATCCGCACAGGCGAGTTAAACTTAAAAACATAAAAGCATCTCACAAGTTACGGGATGCTTTTATTATTCTACAACTAATTTACAGTTATCTCGTAAAAACAAGATGGTTTCCTTTTGATAAATTAGCGTCAAATTGATACCCTTCATAGTTGAAGCCTCTCAAATCATCAACTGTTTCCGCATTTGTATCAATGATGTAACGCACCATCAAACCACGTGCTTTCTTGGCAAAAAAACTGATTATTTTTAATTTACCATCTTTGTAATCTTTGAATTCTGGCGTGATTACAGGAACTTTTAACAGCTTCAAATCAACTGCTGAGAAATATTCGTTGCTCGCTAAATTGACAAACAACTCACCTTTTTTCAATTCTTTGTTTAATGCTTTTGCAACTAAAGGTTTCCAAAATTCATATAGATTCTTGCTGTCGTTAATGGGTAATTTGGTCCCCATTTCCAGTCGGTACGCCTGCATCAAATCCATTGGCTTTAAGAGTCCATATAAACCGGATAAAATTCGCACACGCTCTTGCAAAATGTCCAGTTTTGCTATTGGAATCGAATAGGCATCCAATCCGGTATAAACATCACCATCGAAAGCGTAAATAGCTGGACGTGCATTTTCGGCATTGAAAGGCGTTTTCCAATCTTGGTTGCGTTGCCAATTCAAATCGGCTAGTTTATCTGAAATATCCATTAATTCTGAAAGTGCCGCGGGTGATTTTTGTTTCAACACTTTGTTAACTTTAAGCGATTCCTTTAAAAACAGCGCTTCCGAATATTTTTCCGTTGGTAGTGCTTTCTCAAAGTTTAGTGATTTGGCAGGCGAAATGACGATTTTCATAATTAGTAGTTCTTTTGATTGAAAGTTTCTAAATTACAAATTGAAAAAATGAAATAGAAAATTACCTAACAATTTATTGTAATAATTTTTGGTTATGGTTTTAAACTGATAAAACCAATTTCTTCAGAAGAAAAAATCCATGTCACCTGCTATCGGCAGACAGGTCCGTTTGCCAATTCAAACACAATACCAAAACTATTCCTCCTCCTCACTCGAATGCGTTTTTGAGTACCCTCTCCATTTCTCGATGCAATCCTGAAAATCCTGAGGTAATTCCGTGTCAAAACGCATCATTTCGCCCGTTGTAGGATGCACAAAACCAAGCGTCTTGGCATGCAAAGCCTGTCTTGGCAAAGCCTTAAAACAATTGTCTATAAATTGTTTGTATTTAGTAAACGTAGTTCCCTTTAGAATCAAATGACCTCCGTAACGCTCGTCATTAAAAATAGGATGGCCAATGTGCTTCATGTGAACCCGAATTTGATGTGTTCTTCCCGTTTCCAAAATGCAGGAAACCAAAGTCACATAACCAAAACGTTCCAACACTTTGTAATGAGTCACGGCAGGTTTCCCAATTTCGGGATCAGCAAAAACCGCCATTAGCATTCGGTCTTTTACGTGGCGGGCAATGTTGCCTTCTATCGTTCCTTCGTCGGCAATCACATTTCCCCAAACTAAGGCAATGTATTCCCTTTCGGTAGTTTTGGCTTCAAATTGTTTGGCGAGATGCGTCATAGCCGCTTCGGTTTTGGCAATGACCAAAAGTCCCGAAGTATCTTTATCAATTCGGTGAACCAATCCTGGTCGTTCGCTGCTGTTCATTGGCAAATTTTCAAAATGAAAGGCCAAAGCATTCACTAGAGTTCCTGTATAATTTCCGTGACCGGGATGAACCACAAAATTAGGCGGTTTGTTCACTAGCAAAAGTGCGTCGTCCTCATAAACAATGTCAAGCGGAATGTCTTCGGGGTCTACCCTGTTTTCAAACGGCGGATGCGACAACATAATCCGAATTACATCCAGAGGTTTTACCTTATAATTCGATTTTACGGGAAGGTCATTCACATAAATATCTCCAGCAGTGGCGGCATTTTGTATTTTATTCCGAGTCGCATTCGGAATCATATTCATCAAATACTTGTCTATTCTCAGGAGCAATTGCCCTTTGGGAACGTCAAATCTATAATGTTCAAATAATTCGTCTTCTAAATCTTCTGTGGCGTCACTATTATTGTTCATTTGGTAATTGCTCTATTGTTGGGGTGGCTAAAGTATCAACTTCTTCCATATAACTTTCCTTGCCGTCACCCAGCACCAAATCAATTTTGGAGGCTTTCAAAACTCGGTCGCCTACTTTCAGGTTTCTTCCTTTGAAACGCATTTCTAACACCATGTCTTTTCCAAGATTCGGGATATAAGTAATCGTTCCTTCCTCAAGTCCCAATGCTTTTAATGTTGGTACTGCTTCACGATAGGTTTTTTCAATTAAATCCGGAATTCTCACAGACGAAAATCCAGAAGCATTTATCTTGATGTATACTTTTCTACCCTCTTTTACTTTGGCTCCAGGCAAAGGATCTTGCTCTACAACAGAGTATTTTGGAAAATCACTATTATAATCTACGCTGTCCAAAAGCACATAATCTAAATCCAACTCGTCGAGCTTGTCTTCTACTTGCTCCTCAGTCAATTTGGCTAAATTAGGCACCGTAATTTCGTGACCATGGTCTGTGGTAAAGGTCAACCAATGCATGAATAAATAACTCAAAACAGCAAGGATTACAAAAGCAACAAAAGCTTGACCAATAAACACACGACTGGTAAGATAATTACGTAAGCTCATAAATATATTTTTAGAAGTGGCAAAGATAAAGCTATTTCGTTCGAAAAAAAATTCTAATTTTGTTTAATCGTTTTCGGGAGCTTTTTCCTGCTGTACGCTGTATCCATGCAAAAAAGCGTGGGATGCCGCTTCCATCAGGGCTAGGGACATCCTATTAGCGATGACATTTTATTTATCCAAAACCCATAACCTAACACCCAAGACCTAAAATATGAAAAACATTGCCATCATCATGGGCGGATATTCAAGCGAATATAAAATTTCCTTAATTAGCGGAAACGTGGTGCATCAATTTCTGGACAAAACAAAATACAACGGATTTAGAATACATATATTCAAAGAAAAATGGGTATATATAGACGAAAATGACGCTGAATTCCCAATAGACAAAAATGATTTTTCGACTACTGTTAATGGAACAAAAATCACTTTCGACTGTGTTTTCAATGCCATTCACGGAACTCCCGGCGAAGATGGTTTGATACAAGCCTATTTTGAATTGATTGGAATGCCACAATCTTCTTGCGATTATTATCAAGCCGCACTGACGTTCAACAAACGTGATTTACTTTCAGTCTTAAAACCGTACGGAATCAAAACAGCAACTTCCTACTATTTGAACAAGGGAGAACAGATCGATACTGCCGACATTGTAAAAACGGTTGGTTTGCCTTGTTTTGTAAAGCCAAATAAATCCGGTTCTAGTTTTGGAATTTCAAAAGTAAAAACGGCAAATGAATTGCCAATCGCTATTGAGGTCGCTTATCAAGAAGACAACGAAATCATTATCGAAAGTTTTCTAGACGGTATCGAAGTTTCGGTGGGAGTAATCAATTACAAAGGAGAAGTTATTGTGTTGCCCATTACAGAAATAGTTTCCGAGAATGACTTCTTCGATTATGAAGCCAAATACCAAGGAAAATCGCAGGAAATCACTCCAGCAAGAATCTCTAAAGAAATGACACAAAAAGTGAGCGAGGTAGCGAAACGCGCTTACGAAGTTTTGAAAATGAAAGGTTTCTCCCGAAGCGAATTCATATTTGTGGATGGCGAACCCTTTATGCTCGAAATGAACACTATTCCAGGCCTCACCGCGGAAAGTTTGATTCCGCAACAAGCAAAAGCTGCGGGAATTTCATTAGAAGATTTGTTTAGCAATGCTATAGAATTGGCTTTGACTGAATAAATAATTATTTCGTTAACTTTGTAAAAAACTAAATCATCATGATTGATTACAAACAATATATCGCAATTAATTCCGAAATACGATTTGGAAAACCAATCATAATCGGGACCAGAATTACTGTTTTTGATGTTTTAAATTGGATGGCAAACGGAATGACCATAAATGATATCATTGAAGATTTTCCAGAACTTAGCGAAATCCAAATCAAGGCTTGCCTGCTATACGCTGCAGATAGAGAACATAAAATTCAAATCGCATCGTGAAATTGCTATTTGACCAAGATATTTCTTTTAGAATACTATCTAAAATCAAAGTCAACTTTCCTGATGCAAAACAAGTTCGACAACTCGGAATTGAAAATTATGCCGATATTGAAATTTGGAAATTTGCTAAAGAAAATGAATTTACCATAGTAACTTTTGATGCAGATTTTTATGATTTATCAAATTTAAAAGGCTATCCTCCAAAAATAGTTTGGTTGCGTTTTGGCAATACAAAAACTGATTTTATTGCTGATATTATAAATTCAAAAAATTTAATTATCAAAGATTTTATCAGTTCTCTCGAATACTCAGAAATTGCCTGTTTAGAAATCAAATAAACAATTAAATCATGAACAAAAGCAGACTCGAAGCCTTTAGCGATGGCGTATTGGCTATTATCATTACGATAATGATTTTGGAAATAAAAGTTCCAAAGGATAGTAGTTTTGATTCTTTGACACCATTAATTCCTGTTATTTTGAGTTATGTTTTGAGTTTTGTTTATGTGGGAATATATTGGAATAACCATCATCATATGTTCCAAGTTGTCAAAAAAGTAAATGGCTCGGTTTTATGGGGCAATCTTTTTTTACTTTTTTGGTTGTCTTTAATTCCCTTTGCTACAAGTTGGATCGGGTCGCAAAATTTTGAAGCAGTACCTATGAGCGTTTATGGATTTATTTTGCTGATGTGTGCTATTTCTTATACTTTGCTCCAAAATCAAATTATAAAACTCGAAGGCAAAGATTCAATTTTATACAAAGTTGTTGAAAAAGACAAAAAAGGAAAAATATCGTTAGCTTGTTATATTTCAGCAGTTCCTCTGGCATTTGTTTCGCCTTGGATTTCGGGATTACTTTACATAACAGTTGCCTTAGTGTGGATTATTCCGGACAGAAGAATTGAAAAACAAATAAATAAAAATTAAAATGCGAAAAGCCATATTCCCCGGATCTTTTGATCCAATAACTTTAGGTCACGAAGATATTATTAGGAGAGGCATTCCTCTTTTTGACGAAATTGTAATTGCAATTGGCGTCAACGCTGAGAAAAAATACATGTTTTCGCTCGAAGAAAGAAAACGCTTTATCGAGGAGACCTTCAAAGACGAACTCAAAGTATCGGTTATTGTATATGAAGGATTAACAATTGAACTATGCCATAAAATCAAAGCTAATTTCATCCTACGAGGACTTCGAAATCCCGCAGATTTTGAGTTCGAAAAAGCAATCGCTCACACCAACAGGCGATTGTCTAAAATTGAAACTGTGTTTTTATTGACTGCGGCAAAAACTTCTTACATTAGTTCCAGTATTGTAAGAGATGTACTCCGGAATAACGGAGAATATCAATTATTAGTCCCTGATGCAGTACGAATTAAAGAAAATATCTAGAAAAAAATAATGCTAAAGCTTACTTTTGCAAAAAATAAAAATGATGAGTATAGAAAGAGAACTAATCAAACGTAGCGGCGGAAAATGTGAGCTTTCTGGAGTTACAGAAGATTTAAAAATTTATCAAATCCTTCCAACCCGAAAAGGCGGAATTGACGAAAGCATTTTGGTAAGCAAAACCCTTATCGACCAAATCGAAAATCCAGAAAAAATGGATGTCAATCTTTGGCGATGCTTAAGCGACAGTATGTGGAGCGAACATCTTCCCGTTCAAGTGGTTTCGTGGAGAATGTTGAATCGCTTTGGCAATCAAGAATTGTTGGAACATATGTACCTTGACGATGACGATTTGGCTTGGGCCAAAGCTACAGGTGAGGGCGAAGAAGATGAAAACAAGGTAATTCACCGCGACAGCAACGGAGTGATTCTTGCCACTGGAGATTCTGTGGTTTTGATTAAAGATTTAAAAGTAAAAGGTTCCAGTATGGTGGCTAAACAAGGAACTGCAGTTCGTAACATCAGACTAGACCACGAAAATGCAGAATATATTGAAGGCCGTGTTGACGGTCAAACCATTGTGATTATTACGCAATACGTCAAGAAGATTTAGTCTGCGGACGGCAGTTAGCAGTTAGCAAAAAAAAAAACGAAAACGTCATGAGAAATCAATACGTTTTCGTTTTTTATAGGGATATTTTACATTCTTAATCTGAAGCACAAAAGTCTTAATACTTAATACTAAAATCTTAATACTACTCCTCTTCTTTCTTAATCACTTTTCTGGCAACCTCGATTTTGAATTTCTTGCCTTTCATTTTTTCATCCTTGATATTGTGAAGCAAATCCTTAACCTTATTGAATTTTACGGCGGCAAACGAAATAAAATCCTTTACCTCGATTAATCCTAAATCGCCTTTTTCGAGTTTTCCTTTTTGAGAAAAGAAACCCACAACATCTATTTTATTCAATTTATTTTTCTTTCCGCCACTAATGTAAATGGTTTGAAATTCTGGTGGTTTTGGTAAAGTAGTTGAATTTTCAACTTTTAAAATTGGCATACCATAATCGATGTAATCCAGTTTTTTTTCACTTTCGTGAGCTATAATGTAGGCTGTTCCAGATGCCAACATTCGGGCCGTTCTACCGTTTCTATGGGTAAATTCGTCTTCTTTAGATGGTAAATGATAATGGATCACGTGTTTCATTTCGGGAATATCAAGTCCTCGAGCGGCCAAATCCGTTGTGATTAAATAACTCACGCTTCCGTTTCTGAACTGGATTAAAGCGCGTTCTCGTTCGTCCTGATCCATTCCGCCGTGATAATAGGTGGCGTAAATTCCTTTTTCGTTCAAAGTATCGCTAATGCGTTCTGCAGCATCTCGATGGTTGCAAAACACCAATGCCGATTGCGATTTCAAAGAACAAATCAAATTGAACAAACTACCTATTTTGTCTTTATCTTTTGAAATTACCAACTTCATATCAAGATTAGTCGCTTCTGCTTCATTTGGAATAAAATCCAAAATCGTTGGATTAACTACTCTCGTGTATTTCGGAATTTCAATATCAGAAGTTGCCGAAACTAATATGCGTTTGTTTAGCTTGGATAATTTCCCAACAATAAACGACATTTGTTCGTGAAAACCTAACTGCAAAGACTTGTCAAATTCGTCAAGAATTAAAGTTTCAATTTTATCTAATCGAAAAGTCCCTCTGTCGATATGATCTGCAATTCTGCCGGGAGTTCCAATTAAAACTGCTGGCGGATTGCTTAAATTCTTAATTTCGGTTTCGATGGAATGTCCGCCGTAGCATACATTTACTTTGAAATCTGTACCCATTTTTTTCCAAACTTGCTCAATTTGAATGCCTAATTCGCGTGAAGGAACCAGAATTAAACATTGGACAGAAAGAATTTCAGGTTTCAACATTTCGAAAATAGGCAACAAGAAAGCCAACGTTTTGCCAGAACCTGTTGGCGATAATAGTAAAATATTGTTGTCGCTCAAAATAGTTTCTTGGGCTGCAATCTGCATTTCGTTCAGGTTTTCGATGCCTAAATTGAGTAATATATTATTGGAATGGTACTTTTTATTCATTTTGCAAAGGTAAAGCCAATTATGAATAAAAAATAAAGAATTACGAATATTTAAAAATTCAATTTATAAAAGCGCGCTGATCCTTCAAGAATCCCCTCGTGTGGGCCACTAGAAATCAAACATACACTAAAACACCATTTATAAATTTTTAAGATTGCTTTAGTTAAATAATTAAAATTTAAAAAACAGTGTACTTTAACCTTATACTTTACGAAAGGATTTGTGCGGGAGCGTGTTTTCTCTCATCGTCAAAAATGTTTACGAAAAGCATTTTTGGATTTGGCTTCATATGGCGAATTCAAGTCATAAATGCAACTTTTCCCTGATTTGTTAATTTATGTAAATATACTTGGTTTGGTTTTTTATTGGATTGGCCAATTCATTTATTCTTTTGATATCAAACTTATTTCCACTATCCTCTAAGATTACATTTAAGTAATGTCCTAGATTCACTTCTCTGTTCAATACATCCTGCATGGTTACAAGATGTTCTTGGTTTTCGATTCTGGAAATATTTATAGATTTCAACAAACTTTTTTGTATCTCTTCCTTTGAGAAAAGAGCGCCAAGCATTGCATTTACTTCATAGGTTTGTTCTTCCCTCATTTCGGATGGACAATTAAAGGCAATATTACCCATCAAGTCTTCAGCTATTACTAGTTTTTCTGATGCCACTTTTATGGTTTTATCTACATAATCAGGCACAGCAATTTGATTTAGATTAATCATCTTACCTTTATAATCAACCATAACACCATCAATAGGACTAGCGTCAACATCAAAGGAATCCGCCACTCCGTCTTGATCGGTATCGTTCATTTGAGATTCTAAAGCTCCAATCTTTTTCTTTAAATCACCATTTTCTGCTTTTAGAACTGCAGCTAGCTTTTCTGCTTCAAATCTTTTTATATGTTTGGTACTTTCACAAGAACTAACAAAAACCAGCAACAAAATAAGTACAATACTTTGTTTCATAATTTTTAGATTTAAATTTACACTTAGTCTGTACAGGGTTTTTAGTTTGTATTTATGGTAAAAATTTTAAAAGTGTATATTTTTTAATAGGGAATAATTGGCATACTACCTAAAGCTGAATCAAGATTAATGGGTTTTACTTTTCCACTAGAGTAGTAATCTATTACTGATTCATGTAATACTTCGTAGGTATTAGAATTGTCGTAATTTTCTAATTCTTCATTTTTTATAAATAATTTGAACAGGATTTTTGATAGCTTATATTTAAAGCCACCATTTATAACTTGAGCGTTAATGATTCTGTAATATCTAGGGAAAAAGGAATATATACCTTTCCATTCTTCATTTTGAGGATGATTTATGGCGATTTCTTGAAGATCTTTTTTACTGTAACTCAAATTGGTTTGCAGTCCAAGGGTTTTTGCTTTTTCAACAAAATAGTGTAATGGTATATTTGAGAGGTTTCCGTTACTATAACCACCACCAACATCACTATGTACTCCTCTAAACCAGCATTGTTCTAGTGTTTGATGCTCATATTCCTTGCCAGTTTGTTTTTGCCAAAGAGTGTGTCGAAAGAATACTCTATTTTCATTTATTGCAATGGCATGGTAGGCGTTATGAACCAAACCGCTTAGTTTAACGTCATGAAAACGGTATTTGTTTTTATTAAAACTAAATAATTTGAAAGGAATGCCAAGTGCACCAACTGTATCCCAAACACCAATAAATTTAATGGGTGTATTTTCTAATTTATATGAAAAATAGGTCTGAAAAGCAACAGATTCACTTGCACTTGGATCATGTCTTGGGTTTTTACTTCTGTAA
This sequence comes from Flavobacterium psychrophilum, assembly GCA_945897545.1. Classification (GTDB taxonomy): domain Bacteria; phylum Bacteroidota; class Bacteroidia; order Flavobacteriales; family Flavobacteriaceae; genus Flavobacterium; species Flavobacterium psychrophilum_L. The sequence goes on along the minus strand of CAMDGJ010000007.1, from coordinate 13,011 downwards.
ATGAAATAAGCTCTATCTACTTTTTGGGTATTGTATTTTTTTAGAATTCCACAATTCCTTATCAAGCCAGCAAGACTTCTAACAGTATAAGAACCTCGACTAAAGCCAAAGAAAAACAATTCGGTTCCCACAGTATAATGTTCAACAATGAATTTATATAAAACTTTAATGTTATTATCTATACCCTCTCCCAAAAAACCACCCTTTTGTTTATCAAGCCAATTTCCCGTGCCTACGCCTTCATGATAATAAGCGATTTGCTTATCACCATTAGGACAAATATCAGGAATAGCGTCTACGAATAATTTAAAAACATTTGTAGGAGCAATTTTGTCTCTGTCTTTATTAGATGCTGTGTTCCAAGTTCCATCTGCAAAAATTATTATTCTTCTCATTTTTGATGTCACTTTTGAGTTTTTTATTGTCTTTACTCTTTCACTTCAAAATGCATCCAATCGTAGTTTTTTTCTACACCAAGAGATACAAATCCGTGTTTATAGAATATATCAATCATGGGTTTGTATTCAGGTCTAGCGAAGCGAGCTGTACTTTTAGTTTCTTTCAATAGATTTCTGTCGGGATCAAGGTCAACGGCAACACCCCAAGCATGGCGACTCCAATCGTTGCCACCTCGCATCTTGCGATAATTGAAGCAACCTCCATACAAATCGATGCCGAGTTCTTGTATTTTTTCTAAACCATATACAAAAAGGATTTCGTCAAAAATCTTTTTTAATTGGTCAGCCACCAGTTTGTGACAAGTAATTTTAGTCACCTTTGTGCCTCTATCCCAAGCCAAAGTCATAGGATAGGGAACAGCTAGTTTTACTAAATAGGGCGAACCGTTTTCTGATGGTGTACCATATTTTCGTAGTAATGTTGCAGTGGTAATCATAATTTCTAAATTTTAAATTCTGCCTACGCTAAAAACCCTTTTCAGCATCTTAGTTTCATTCAATAATTTAACTTCAAACCAAAAATCCTCAACACCTAAAGAAAGTTATTTCATTAGTAATCATTACGTTATAAATATTTGAGTTTGAGGGCTAAGCTAAATTAACAAAAAAGTTCACAATTGTTAGAGAGCTGTTAACTTTTAGTAATTTAGTAATAATTGTAGTTAAAAAATGATAATATTGTGAAATTAACATGAATAGTATTGCTAAACTGTTTATATGACAAATAATTAGGAACAAAAAGAGATTTTGTTATAAAGGGAAACCGATTAATTTTTCAAATAATCGTTTAATTTTAAGTCAATACACTAATAATCAATAGTTTTACGTAATAATTGGCGACTTGTAAATTTTATAAATTAGTTGTGTTCTACTTATCTCCAAACTTGAAAATAGAATACTTTTGGTACTAAAAAATATATGTTGCAATAGAATTCATACGGTAAATATGAATTTATAAAAGATGTTCTTCTTCAAACAGCAACTTGATATTTTCGTATGAGTTTTTTAAAACTTCCGGTATTTCATTTGGATTGATCCAGACTGCTTTTTCGATACCTTCTTCAATTTGTCCAATAGGAATACCTTCATAATCAGAAGTCATTTCAAACCAATGTGTTATTTTAAGTTTATAGACACCATTTCGTTTGAAAATATGATAGGTTTTTTGGAGTTTTTTGGTGATTTTTAAATTATTGACCCCAGTTTCTTCTTCAACTTCGCGCATTGCGGTTTCTTCAATCTGTTCCCATTTTTCAGTTCCACCTTTGGGTAAATCCCATTTTCCATCTCTAAAAATAAACAATACTTCGCCTAACTTATTATAAACTAAGCCGCCGCCAGCTTTTGAAACGGGTATTTTTGATTTTAAGGTTTTTAGAATCTCTTTCTCATCAGGATGATAGAGATAGGCTCTTGGAACTTTATTTTGAAAAATTTTGACTATAAGTTGGACAATATCAACACTTTCTAATAAGAATATTTGAAAATCAGTCTCCTTTGAGATTTCATTTGTCAAAAAAAGTGGTTTGTCGTTCACAAAAACTTTATACATTTGTATTATGATATTTAATAAAGATACTGCCGAGAAAACTGCCGAATTACTTTTGCAAATAAATGCAATTAAATTGAATCCAAGAAATCCTTTTACATGGGCTTCGGGATGGCAATCACCAATTTATTGCGATAACCGATTAATTTTGTCTTTTCCAACCATTAGAAATTATATTCGTGATGAGTTTGCAAAAAATATTGAAAAACAATTTGGCAAGCCCGATGTTATAGCTGGTGTGGCCACGGGAGCAATCGGAATTGGAATTTTAGTTGCCGAAAGAATGGGATTACCATTTGTTTATGTTCGTCCTGAGCCCAAAAAACACGGGAGGCAAAATCAAGTAGAAGGTTTTCTTCAAAAAGGACAAAATGTTGTAATCGTAGAAGATTTAATCAGTACTGGAAATAGTAGTTTACTTGCTTTAGAAGCCTTGCGTGCAGCTGGAGCAAACGTCAAAGGAATGTCTGCTATATTTACTTATGGTTTCGATATTGCCCAAGAAAATTTTAAAAACGCTAATCTTGAATTGTTTACATTGAGTAATTATCAACATTTATTGAACTTGGCCGTCGCCAAAAGATATATTACAGACGATGAAGAAGAAACCCTGCGAGAATGGAATACTAGTCCGTCGACTTGGAATCTACAAGTATAAAAAAAAAAAAAAAATTAATTGAGGACGCGATAGCTTCCGCATGGGCGAAAAGATCATTCCTCGCAATTACAAAAAAATGAATTTAGAAAGTCCAAGAGTTACCGTCGAAAAATCAGCGCAAGAATTATTTGATTTATTAAGTGATGTTAGAAATTTCGAGAAATTAATGCCCGAAAATATTGCAAAATTTGAAGTCATTGGAGACGACGCTTTTATTTTTGGACTAAAAGGGATGCCGGAAATAAAATTGAAAATGAAAGAAAAAATTGCTCCAAACAAAATCGTTCTTGGGGCTGCAAGTGAAAAATTACCATTCACATTAGTTGCAAATATTAATGAAGTTTCAGCAAATACAAGTGGAGTGCAATTAGATTTCGAAGGCGAATTTAACGCGATGATGGCCATGATAATTAAAGGTCCTATTGGCAAATTTATCGATACTTTAGCCGGAAATATGGGGAAATTGTAAGTGGATACCCGCCTAAATTTGTCATTTCGACGATAGGAGAAATCTCATAAGGAGAGCAACAAATGCGATTTCTCCTGCGTCGAAATGACAAATAATAATATTTTTTGCTATTAATACAGCATTTGAATTTCTTTGATGTCAAACGCTGAAACCAAATCATTTTCCAAAAGTATTTCAAGTTTTCCAATAGGTGAAACTCCTTGAATAATTCCCATAAAATTTTGTTGGTATCTATCTAAAAACGGCATCGGAATTCCTTTTTTAAAGAGACTATTGGCATAATCAAATCTCAATGATTCCTTATTTTGATTCCAAGACTGTATATTTTGTTTTATCTCTTTTACAATTTTCAAAAGAATTTCCTCTTTATCAAAAGTAGCATTAGAAATTGCAGCAAGCGAAGATGCTTTGGGTAAATGTTCAAAATCCGTTTGATTAACATTGAGTCCCAATCCCACAATCGAGAAAATAGAACCATTACTTTTGATACTGTTTTCAATCAAAATCCCAGCTATTTTTTTATTGTATGACATAATGTCGTTTGGCCATTTGATACTTAATTCAGGAATGGCAAAATCTTCTAATGCATTAATAACCGATACAGCAACTACAATATTAATGTCAAATATTTGCTTAACATCTTCAACAAAATCCTTTAAAAAAACACTCATTATTATGTTTTTACTAGGCTCAGAGACCCATACAGACCCCATTTGACCTTTGCCTTGTGTTTGATTTTCTGCAGTGACTACAGTAAAGTTTTCGACCAATTGATTGTTCGACAACCCTTTTAGGAACTTATTTGTGGAATCTATGGCATCGAGTTTGATTAGTTTCATTAGAAGTTTATTTGTGAAACACAATTTAATATTATGTTAACGTTCAAAAATAATGACAAAAAGTGGTAACTTTACAAACTTATTAAAAATAATTCATGATAAAAAAAACAATAAATAATGATGTTCTATTAGCAAATATCATTAAGGGAATTGAAGAAGTGAAAGGAAATGACATAAATATTCTGGATTTAAGAGATATAGATACCGCCGTTTGCGATTATTTCATTATCTGCAACGGAAATTCAAATACACAAGTAAACGCTATTGTTAACTCGATCCAAAAAACAGTTTCAAAAGAAATAAAAGACAAACCTTGGCACGTTGAAGGTACTGACAATGCCGAGTGGGTTCTAATGGACTACGTAAATATAGTAGTTCACGTTTTCCAGAAACACATTCGTGAATACTATAACATCGAAAGTCTTTGGGGTGACGCAAAAATTACCACAATCGTAAATAAATACTAAAGAAATATACCTCTAATGGCGAAAAAAACTAATCCAAATTCGAATAAATTTAAAGTAAGTCCTTGGTTGATTTACTCTGCAATACTATTAATTTTCTTGTTCATAAGCTTTATAACTGGTGGGTCAAGTTTTCAAGAACCTGCTCAATTAACCTCTTCAAATTTCAACTCCTATTTAGAGAAAGGCGAAATTGAAAAAGTAATCGTTTACAATAAAGCCGAAGCTGAGGTATTCCTTACAACTGCAGCATTGAAAAATGCAGCCAATAAAAACGTGGCAAAAGACGTTTTTGATCGTCCAAACAAAGGACCTCATTACACTTTTATCATCGGTAACGATCAACTTTTTCAAACTAAATTAGAGAAAGCAGTTTCCGAAGGAAAATTAAAAGATTTTAATTTTTTGCCTAAAAACAATTGGTCCGATATTCTCATAAGCCTATTACCTATCATTATTATCATTGGAGTTTGGATCTTCATAATGAGAAGAATGTCAGGCGGTGGCGGTGGTGGTGGCCAAATTTTTAATATTGGAAAATCGAAAGCAAAACTTTTTGACGAAAAAACAGATATTAAAACTTCTTTCAAAGATGTTGCTGGTTTAGAAGGTGCAAAAGAAGAAATCCAAGAAATTGTTGAATTCCTTAAAAACCCCGAAAAATACACCAATCTTGGAGGTAAAATTCCAAAAGGTGCTTTGCTTGTTGGTCCTCCAGGAACCGGAAAAACACTTTTGGCAAAAGCCGTTGCTGGTGAAGCTCAAGTTCCATTTTTCTCCTTATCAGGTTCTGATTTTGTGGAAATGTTTGTTGGTGTTGGTGCTTCTAGAGTGCGAGATCTATTTAAACAAGCCAAAGAAAAATCGCCCGCAATCATTTTTATAGATGAGATTGATGCCGTAGGTAGAGCTAGAGGGAAAAACAATATGTCAGGAGGAAATGATGAACGCGAAAACACACTGAATCAATTGCTAACCGAAATGGATGGTTTTGGAACTAATTCAAATGTAATTGTTTTGGCTGCAACAAATAGAGCCGATGTGCTTGATAAAGCCTTAATGCGTGCAGGCCGTTTTGACAGACAAATTTTTGTTGACTTGCCAGATATTCGCGAACGCGCAGAAATTTTCAAAGTTCACCTTGCTCCGTTGAAAAAAATTGAAGGTCTTGATACTGACTTTCTAGCAAAACAAACTCCTGGTTTTTCTGGAGCTGATATTGCAAACGTATGTAATGAAGCAGCCTTAATAGCAGCAAGAAACAATAAAAAGGCTGTTGACAAACAAGATTTTCTTGATGCTGTAGACAGAATTGTAGGTGGTCTAGAAAAGAAAAATAAAATTGTAACTCCTGACGAAAAGAAAGCTATCGCGATTCACGAAGCAGGTCACGCAACCGTAAGTTGGATGCTCGAACATGCAGCACCGTTAATTAAAGTCACAATTGTTCCAAGAGGACAAAGTCTTGGAGCGGCATGGTATTTGCCTGAAGAACGGCTTATTGTAAGAACAGATCAGATGCTAGACGAAATGTGCGCTACAATGGGAGGAAGAGCAGCTGAGAAAGTAACTTTTGATAGAATTTCGACTGGAGCACTTAGCGATTTGGAGAAAGTAACTAGACAAGCTCGAGCAATGGTGACGATTTATGGTTTGAATGAAAAAATAGGAAATGTTACGTATTATGATTCGACAGGCCAAAGCGAATACAGCTTTTCTAAACCATATTCAGAGGAAACTGCCAAGACTATTGACAAAGAAATTTCAATGTTGATTGAAAGCCAATACGAAAGAGCTATTAAAATATTGGAAGAAAATAAAGATAAATTGAATCAACTTGCAGACATCTTAATCGAAAAAGAAGTGATTTTCAAAGATGACTTAGAAACAATATTTGGGAAAAGAACATTCGATGCAAATCTTGAAGAAGTAGTCTCTTAATAAAAGAAAATATTTATTATTTTAAAATCTTAATCCAAAAGTGACTTTTGAATTAAGATTTTTTTATCTTTGAACGTTTTCAAATAGTTATAAAATAGTATAGAAAATTATGAGTCTTTTTAGAAAAATTTTTGGTTCAAATAATCCTGATCCTGAGGGAGAAAAAGAAAGCGAATACAGTAAATTCTATCCTGATAATGATGCACCTCTAGAAGAACAGTTCATCTATAATTTTAAAAAAAATGGCGGGAAATTTTTATACTGCGAAAACGAAGTAGAAGTAAAAGATCATTTTGAAAATATTCTCGAAGAAAATGACTGGTTCGAAGGCGAAGCTTTATGTTATGAACCGAACCTTTTTACTTTACTTGAAGAGAATAAAATAACACATCATAAAACGAAAAGCCCATCATTTCTTCTGGCAAATTGCGAAAATCTTATAGCTGATGAAGGATCAGTGTTGTTTTCATCTAAACAAATTAAGCAGCATAAACCAAACGAACTCCCTACTAATATCATTATTATAGCGACAACTAGTCAAATAATTGGTTCAAAAAGTGATGGATTAAGTGTTATAAAAAAGAAATATATAAAAGATTATCCAACAAATATTACTACTATAAAATATTTCGAAAAAGTGGAAGAGGAAGATTTTACTCAATATGGAAGTACTGCGAAAAATCTTTATTTATTGCTTTTAGAAGATCAATAGGATGAATGAAACACTCAAGAGATCAATATCGGGTGCTGTTTACGTAATTTTATTACTATCTTCAATACTGTTTTCGACAGAAAGTTTTTATCTATTATTTGGACTATTTCTCCTGCTTACAGTTAATGAATTTTGTGAATTGATTCAACTAAATAAAGTTACTTCAATACTTTTAGCGGTAGCAATTTACCTTTTCTTTTACGAAGCAAATCTCAAAAACAACAATTTACTTTCGAATGCTGGAGTGCATTATGCAACACTTACTGCGCTTGCAATAACACTTATTGTTTCAATGAAAAGTGTTTTATTTCTATTTGATGAAAAAGATATTAAATCAAATATTTTTTCAAAATACACATACTTAATTGGCTACATCATACTTCCGTTTGTTTTTATAACAAGAATTCCTTTTGGTGAAAAAGGATATAACCCAAAAATCATAATCAGTATATTTATTCTTATTTGGACAAATGATACCTTTGCCTATATTGTCGGGAAATCAATGGGTAAAAGAAAATTATTCGAAAGAGTTTCTCCAAAGAAAACAATAGAAGGATTTATTGGAGGAGTACTATTTGCTGTAATAGCAAGTTATATTATTTCTAAATTTTATTTTGATCCAAAGGAATATTATTTTAAAAAATCAGTTGTGATATGGATGACAATTGCCATAATAGTGGGAGTTTTTGGAACTATTGGCGATTTAATTGAATCAAAATTCAAACGCGCTGCCGGCGTTAAAGACAGCGGAAACATAATGCCTGGCCATGGTGGCATACTAGATCGTCTAGATAGTGTTATATTTGTAGCACCAATTATATTTTTATTTTATCAAATTCTCAACTATGTTTCATAAAGAAGGTGCTCAATCTATATTACTAGCCACAGTTTTTACTGCTGTCGTACTTTTATTATCCGATACATTCATTGAAACCTATTGGATTCAAAAATCTATTCAAATCGTAACATTTGCATTATTAATTATTATTTTACAGTTTTTTAGAAACCCAAAACGTAACTTCATTCTCAATGAAAACGAAATTCTAGCTCCTGTTGATGGAAAAGTAGTTGTAATTGAAGAAGTTTTCGAAGGCGAATTTTTCAAGGAAAAACGCATCCAAGTTTCCATATTTATGTCTCCATTAAATGTTCATGTAACGCGTTATGGCCTTAGCGGACTTGTAAAATTCAGCAAATATCATCCCGGAAAATTTCTTGTAGCTTGGCATCCAAAAGCAAGTGAAGAAAACGAAAGAACAACTATTGTAATCGAAAATAAAACTTTTGGCGAAGTACTATATCGTCAAATCGCGGGCGCTTTGGCAAGAAGAATTGTTAATTATGCTAAAGAAGGACAACAAGTTCGACAAGGAGACGATGCAGGTTTTATAAAATTTGGCTCCAGAGTTGATATCTTTTTACCTTTGGGAACTCAGGTAAACGTAATACTTAATCAAAAAGCAATTGGAGGTAAAACCATTATTGCAACAAAATCAGCATGAGAAAAAAAGACTTAGATACGCGGTTTCTTGAAGCGGTTGAAAGTGCTTCACAGATGACTCAGGCATCATTACCACAAGATGTCCAACTAAGACTTTATGCATTTTACAAACAGGCAACATACGGAACATTAAGCTATAATCATTCTGAAAGTTATGATTTAAGAAATGCGTTTAAAACCAATGCTTGGATTCAGATTAGCCATCTATCTGTTGATGAAGCCAAAGAGCAGTACATAGAAATTATAAATTCCTTGTTAGAAAAATAGTCATAGATATGAAAAAGATACCTGCATTACTGTCAAATATACTTTTGCTAACGGTACTAATTTCCTGTAACAATAAAAAATACACCGAAGTCGTTGATGTGCCTTTGCCCGAAGTGGAACAGAAAACAGCAATAATGGGAGTTCCAGACGATGTAAAAGCCAATGATGGCTCATTCCAACTAGAGAAATTGCCCTATTCTTATAATGCTTTGGCGCCAAATATCTCGGCATCAACAATGGAAAATCACTATTCTAAACATTATTTGACATACACCAATAATTTAAATAAAGCTATAGCAGGAACACCATTAGAGAATCTCACAATCGAAGAATTGTTGGCAAAATTAGACACAAGCATTCCTGAAATCAAGAATAATGCTGGAGGATATTACAACCATTCCTTGTATTTCAAATGTTTGGGACCAAAAGCTGCAGGACAACCGCAAGATACTTTGGCAGCAGCCATCACAAAAAAGTTTGGTTCTTTTGAAAACTTTACATCAACATTCAAAGACGAAGCGACAAAACAATTTGGCTCTGGATGGGTTTGGCTAATTGTGGATCGTTCAGGAAACTTGCAAATTACAAGTTCTCAAAATCAAGACAATCCCTTGATGCGGAATGCAATAGTTCCCGGAAAACCAATTCTGGCTTTAGACCTTTGGGAACACGCCTACTACTTGGATTACCAATACAAAAGAAAAAATTACGTCGATGCTTTTTTCGATGTAATTAATTGGAAAAAAGTAGGTGAAAATTATGAAGAGATTTTAAAGAAGTAAGGAATCTATCATCCAAACCCTGACAGGGTTTATAAAATCTACAACTGAAAAATAAACGATTCCGAAGGAGCAATACTAATTTGTACTTTTCCTTCTCCATTTTCTACTCGCAATTGCACACTATTTTTTTGATACAATTGATCCATAATCGTATAAGTTCCATCTTTTAAATTCCATTTTTGAATAATATCAGCAGGAATTTTTAATTCGAAATTACTTGTGGTGAGCCAGGAAAAATTAGTCACGATAATTAACTTTTGAGAATCAGACCAACGTGTGTATGCATAAATACCGGCATCATAATCTTCTGTCAATTGACGATTAATGGTTTGAATTTCCTGAAAATTCCCCATTAAAGCTGAACTGTTAATAGAAAAGTTCAACAACCTTTTATAAAAATCGCGCAAGTCTTTTTCGGCTGGAGAAAGTTTTCCTCCATCAAATTTACCACCGTTCATCCATCGTTGATGATTAGGAACTCCTATATAATCAAAAATTGAAGTTCTAGAACTTGTCCCAAAACCGCCATCTTCATTGCCGGCTTCGCCAACTTCTTGACCAAAATAAATCATCGTTGGCGCTGTACTGATGGTTGCAGAAACCACCATTAATGGTTTTCCGTTTTCTGCGGTTCCAGCAAATTCATCACTTGCTAATCTTTGTTCGTCGTGATTATCCAAGAAATGCAACATATGATGCTCGATATCGGACATTCTATTTTTAATATCTGAAAGCCCGTCTGGTAGCGATTTTCCTTGAATAACTTCTTTCAGTTTATCATAAGTTTCCACTTTATCATACAAATAATCCATTTTTCCGAGACGAATATAATTTCGGTATTCATTCGGATTATAGACTTCGGCCAGCAAAAAAGCATCCGGATTATTCACTTTTATTGCTGAATTCATATAACTCCAGAATTCATACGGCACCATTTCGGCCATATCATACCTAAAACCATCAACACCTTTAGCAGTCCAGTACAAAGCAATATCACGGAATTTTATCCAAGAACTTGGCACATCTTTATCAGCCCAAAAATCGAAATGTTCTTGACAGGATTTAGTATCAAAACCGGCAGGAAGTTCCGGAAAATCTTTAGAACCATCAGGTCGAATTCCATAATTTACTTTCACAGTTTCATACCAATCATTTTTATCAGGCTTTGCCATTCTAGAACCGTTACCTGTCCATTTTGCAGGATATTCGTCGAATTTTCCATCAATTAACGGATTGCTCTCACCGTTCAATGGTTTGGCTGTATCAGGAATTTCAAAACGAGTATTCGGAATATAATAAAAGTTATTATCGCGTTTGTATTCTAAAGAAACATCATCATCGGCACCAAAATCTTTCACGCCTTTTGGGTTGTTTTTGCCTTCGTATTTTCGGGCAATATGATTGGGAACAATATCAATAATGACTTTCATTCCTGCTTTGTGAGTTCGGGCAATCAAGGCTTCAAATTCTTGCAAACGATTGGAAGGATTAACCGCTAGATCTGGGTTTACGTTGTAATAATCTTTCACCGCATATGGCGAACCAGCGCGACCTTTTACTACTTCCGGATCATCATTAGAAATTCCAATTGAAGTATAATCTCTTACTAAAGCGTGATGCGGCACTCCAGTGTACCAAACATAAGTCACGCCCAAATCCTTGATTTCCTTTAAGGCTTTGTCAGTAAAATCATTGAATTTACCTACACCATTTTCTTCAATCGTTCCCCAAGGCTTGTTGGTCGTATTTGTATTACCAAATAATCGAGTAAAAACTTGATAAACAACTTCTTTATTTTGCTTTACTGTCTCGTTCTTTTCTGCTTTCATTTTTATTGCTGATGTTTTACAAGCTGCTGCCAAAAGTAATACGCTTATACCTGCAACAATAGTTATTTTTTTTATCATAATAATTTATTTTTCTTGATTTTTAGTGCTAATTATGAAATCCAATCCAAATGAATTAACAACATCTAAATATACTATTTTCTGTCCATCAATTTGCGAATTATTCAAATTTTCCGGCTTCTATTGAATAGAATTTGAACTACAACGAAATATAATTCCTTTTTGTTGATAAATTCTTTAGCTAAATCGTATACTACTCGAATCGTTTGTATAAAGTTGTAAATAAATCATAATATGGATAAGGGTTGCTTCCTTTTTCATAAATTTGACAAAAAATAAATCAATTGAAGAAAGTTTTCTTTTTTATATGTTGCTGTTTGGTATTTGCTAGTTTCCAAAACGTTTTGGCGCAAGCACCTAAAAAAATTCTTATTGAACATTCCGATTATTTTGATGTGAATCAAATCGAAGCACCAGATGCTGCTTTGCTTACCGGAAACGTACGAATTAATCACGACGGTATTATAATGACTTGCAATAAAGCCTATTACTTTCAAAAGGAAAACTATATCAAAGCTTTTGGAGACGTACAATTAGTTCAAGGTGACACTTTGTTTTTGAACAGTAAATATGCTGAATACAATGGCGATATGAAAATTGCGTTTGCTACAGGAAATGCTAAAATGCAATCGCCAGAATCTACGCTTGTAACTGACACCATCAACTTTGACCGAAACAGCCAACAAGTTTTTTATAACACAAACGGTACAATTACTAATAGAGATAATATACTGAAGAGCAAATCAGGGAAATATTATGTTGCCGAAAAAAAGTTCCAATTCTTAACTGCGGTTACCATCACAAATCCTAAATATGTAATGAAATCCAATCATCTAGATTATTACAGTAATTCTGGACATTCCTACCTGTTTGGCCCTTCAACAATTACGAGTAAAACCAACTTTATTTATACGGAAAAAGGATTTTATGACACCAAAAAAAATGTATCCCATTTTCTTCGAAAATCCTACATAAAGTACAATGACCGATTAATTGAGGGAGACAGTCTATATTATGATCGAAACAAGGAATTTGCCTCGGCAACGCGAAACGTGAAAATAAAAGACTCCGTCAATCGAGGGATTGTTAAAGGTCATTATGCTGAATTATACAAAAATCAGGATTCAATGTATGTGACAAAACGGGCCGTTGCGGTAAATTTTGTCGATAACGATTCAGTTTATATTCACGGTAAAAAACTGATGGTTACCGGAAAGGAAGGAAATAGAATTATTCGTGCTTTCAATAATGTCCGTTTTTATAAGACTGATATGAGTGGCAAGTGTGATTCGTTGCATTCCGATTCAAAAATCTCCTTGACAAAATTGATAGGAAATCCTATTCTTTGGAACGGTGAAAGTCAAATCACAGGTGACCTGATGCATCTCATAGGGAACAACACCACTAAAAAACTCGATTCACTCAAAGTCCTCAACAATACTTTTATCGTTTCAAAAGACACGC
>CAMDGJ010000006.1 GCA_945897545.1 Flavobacterium psychrophilum | reverse complement strand
ATAATTATTTTTTGAGAGAGAGGCTGTCCGAAAAGGACAGCCTTTTTTTTTATAAAGAATCTGTCACGAATTGAGATTCACCCAAAAAGGAAGATGCTATTTTGTAGCTATTTATAATAATTCAAAATATTTTCTTTTTTTTATTGGATGTGTTTAATTTTTTATTACTTTTGATATTCGTGTACGAACACGATGCACAACAACTCTTTTATTAAAATAAAATAATCCTCGATTATGAAAACAACTTTACTATCTTTTTTTAATGCAAAAGCAATACCTGCTTTTGTAATTTATGCAACGCTACTGTTTTGCAGTGTGACTGCCTTTGGGCAAACCACTATTTTTAGTGATGATTTTAATCGAGGATTGGCAGGGCCGCTCTCTGCTGGGGGTACACCTTCGGTAAATTATATTAATACACTTACTGGAATAGCTGCTATACAGACAGCTTTAACAACTGCGCCTGATTATAGAGTTCAAATAATCAACGGGACAGCTACTGGTACAGCAGGAAAAACTTTTTCAATGGCTCCTATGCCGGTTACAGCAAGTTATAAATCAACTTTACATACCAATACAGGACTTGTAACATGGGCTTTCAACATGCGCCATAATAGAAGTTCGGGAACTACTATGAGTGGTTTTGATTCAGGTCAATGGGGTGTGGCTACAATTATAGCTTGTGATAATGCAGATCCATCAAATGCTAGTGCCAAAGGATATGCGGTTGTTATGGGGGGTGTGGGGACTAAAAGTTCCTATGATTTGGTTAGTTTTACTGGAGGCTTAACTGCGACGGCTAATTTAACAACAATCATTGCAGGGGTTACCTTAGCATCTTTCAAGAATGTGGCTAGTATAAAAGTGACATATGACCCTGCTTCCAACAAGTGGAATATGTATCAAAAAGATGAAGGTTCAGCAGTATCAACTACTGCTTATCCAGATCCATCGGGAATATCAGTACTAGCCATAGGAGAAGTTGCAGATACTGCCACTTTTGTAGATGTTGCTTTGCCTAACTTTGGTTTTTTATTCAGCCACGGAACAACCCTAAATAATTCCTATTTTATCGATAATTATAAAGTTACTGTTGGTTCAGCGGTTTCATTTACATATTTTCTTGCTGCCAATTCAGATTGTAGTGTGTTAGGAAATTGGGGCGTAAATACTGATGGTTCAGGTGCTAATCCCACTAATTTTGCCATTTCTAATACAACTTTTAACATATTCAATACCGGAGCTACAATAGGTTCAGATTGGACTGTTAACGGAAGTGCAAGTAAGGTAGTTTTGGGTAATGGAACTGCCAATTCATTAACCATTCTAGCTACTGCTTTTTTAGATGGTAAAATAGATTTGGCAGCTTCCGCTAACTTAACTATCAGTCATGTTACAAAATTCCCAACATTAAATACCTTGTCTACCACTTCTTCCGTTATTTATAATGGTGCAACAGATCAAACAGTTCAAACAGGGTCTTATGGTAATTTAACTATTAACATCACAGGAACTGGAAATTCACCAGGAGCATTAAGCGTAGCAGGAGCTTTAACCATTTCGAATGGTTCTATACTTAATATGGGGGCAAATAAATTATTGGCTGTAGCTTCTGTTAGTGGAACAGGAACTTTAAAAACACAATATTCATCCAGCGCTTCTGCTACTGCATTGCCAGCGGATATTATTTGGCCGTTTTCTATCTGGTATAGCAGTACTTCGTCGACTCAATCTATCGTTCAGGGAAGCTATACTAATTTAGACATAACGGGCGGTGGCCCTAGAAATCTTTTGGCTGCTGTAATCAGTGTGTCAGGAACATTACAAGCAGACGGTGTAACTTATAATTCAGGAACAAGTGTTATTGATCTTAACGGAACCGCACCTCAAACTATAGGAAACGATTTTCCTGCTTTTTCAATAAAAATATCAAATTCAAGTACTTCAGGTGTTTCCTTGACTGCTACGGATAAAATTATAGATGCAACTAACGTTGACTTAGCTGGTAATTTGAGTTCGGGTGGTTTTAATGAAACTTTTGGGTTACTTAATTTAACGAATAATGCCATTATTAATTTAGGTTCTGGTTCGCATAGCATAGCTTTTGCTAACAGTGGTTCTGAATTTTGGGATACAAGTAAGACATTAACTATAAAAGGATGGTCTGGTGTAGCAGGTGCATCGGGAACGAATGGTAAAGTGTTTTTTGGAAGCGATGCTACGGGTTTGACTGTAGCACAGTTAAGCAAAATTACTTTTGAAGGTTATTCAGGAGCAACTATTTTAGCAAGCGGTGAAGTGGTTCCCTCTTCTTCATTAGGAATTCAAAAACAAAGTCAGATTAATTTTAAGTACTATCCAAATCCAGTAGTGGAATCAATAACATTATCACATACTGCTTCAATTTCAATGGTAATAGTTTATAATCTTTTGGGACAAAAAGTTATAACATCAAAACCAAATACTGCCAACACTAAAATTGACATGAGTGGATTATCTCCATCAACATACTTTATTGAGGTAATTTCAGAAGGTAAAAAAGGAACCGTAAAAGTGATTAAAAATTAGAACTTTTTTAGTTAAGTTGAAACTAAAACAAAAGAACCTCGGATTTACCGAGGTTCTTTTTATTTTAAGCAAGATCAAATAAATGTACTTAATTTTGTTTTAACTTTTTATTGTACGAGTAGATAAGCAAATTCTTCTACAGCATCGTTATTTTCAAAGGTATTGACGTAATTTTCTTTTATAATAATTTCAACTGACGTGTAATTAATATCTTTCAACTCCTCTTTGAGCACTAATTTTTTATAAAGATAATTGATAGCTAAAAAACCTTGTTCCTCAGGTTTTTGATTGATTAAAAAATCGATAGTGCCGTCATTAAGATACTCTAAATTAGGTTTCAATAAATCATATCCTACTAGACGCATGTTTTTTAGGTTGTTTTCTTTAATGAATTTAGCAATAATATGTACTCTAGAATTCAAGACAAAAACACTGTCAATTCCAGTAAACATTTCGATAGTTAAACTATTTTTATCGTAATCTTTTATACTAATTTCGGTAAAGTTAAATTTTGGCAGAAACGTATTTTCTTTAAAGTAAGCATAAAATCCTTTGGTTCTTTGTGAATCAAAAATAGTTTTGTGTGTTGTGCTGTCTATCTGTCCCGTTATTTTCAAAATCAGTACATTGCTTTCCTGTTTCACGCCATAACTGATTAATTTTCCAGCTGTAAAACCACTTTTGAATGAATCTTGTCCTATGAAGGCAATCCCTTTGATTTTGGATAGATTAATGTCAATTAGTACTGTTGGAATGTTTCTTTTCTTGTATTGGGTTAAAAAAGAAATGGCCTCTTTTTCGAATACTGGAGCAAAAACTAATCCATCATAATCTAGTTTTAAAATGTCACCTGCAATTTTATTGAAGTTTTCGATGTCGTATTTGTAAAAAAAATAGTCGATCGTTATACTAAACTTAGCAAACTCCTCCTCGGCTTTTCTAATTCCAATTACTGGGGCATCCCAGTATCCAGGTTTTTCATTTTGAAGAATAAATACAGCAAATTTATATTTCTTGTTTAGAACTAAATTACTAGCAAAGATATTTTTGTTATAGCCATGTTCTTTGATAATAGCGTTCACTTTTTCTATGTTTTCTTTGCTTACCTGTCCCCGATTGTGAATAATTCTGTCTACTGTTCCTGGAGAAACGTTGGCGATTTTTGCGATTTCTTTTATAGTCATAGTAAATGTTCGATTTATTATTTAGAATCAGTAATAAAAATATTTTTTTAAAAAATATTTTATTACTGCAAATATAAGATTCCATACAGAAAAAGTAATTTCAAATTAGCATAAAATTGCACAAATATGCTAAAAAGAGTTATTTCGCGCAAATAGAACCTTAAAACTAGTTTTAGAGTAAATAGATTTATAATTACATAAAAAATCTAGTTTTATGTTTTTTTTGTTTTGAGGAAGGTTAGGTTCGCTGTATTACATAGGCAAAGCTATTTTGAATTATTTACCAGTCTAAAACTTAATTGATAATCAGTTTTTTTGTGATATTTGTTTTTTCTGATTTAAAACAGATCAAATACATTCCTTTTTCTAATTTAGAATTTGGGTCTACTATTATATTTTCTGCTGGCTTATATTTTTTAGAAAATAATAGTTTGCCACCCGTTGTATAAATTGTGACCTCGAAGTGTTTTATTAAATTAAAGTTTTTTATGTTAAGGTTAAAATTTGTTGAATCAGTTGGATTTGGATAAAATAGTATATCATTTTTATTTGAAAAATCAGCTGTATCCAAGGTGTTGGAATAGGCCACTGATGCTTCGTTTGAGTATGAATTTGCGCTTGTACTGTACGCCAGAACACGATAGGTAAAAGAGTTTATCTTGACATTTACCTTGTTCCATTCTTTGGCAAAGAAAGCCGCGACCCATTCCGAGATATTTGCTTCTTCACCCAGACAACTATGAGTAGCACCTGGGATAATACGAAGTTCAGTAGTTACGCCAGCTACAGTAAGCGCAGCGTTTAATTCTTGGCTTTCTTTTGGAAGGATAGTGGTGTCAGCAGACCCGTGAACCATTATTGTTGGCACATCGGTTGATTGAAGGTAGTTTGTAGTAGAATAGGGAGGGCTTGGATAAGCCCATCCTCTCATTTCGGGTTCTAACCCACCCCAGAGGGTTGCACTGGCTATCAAGCCGGTTTTGTCCCATGGAATGTTCTTATATTGATTTTCAGGAGTATACTGTGCTAATGTATCCGGGCCATCAAATTGACAGACGGTTTGTGTAGTTCTGCCACCAGCAGATCCTCCAGCTACAAAAATTAAATTAGGGTCAATTCTATAGTTTGCAGCATTAGCTTTAACCCAATTAATAGCCGCATTAGCATCTCTGGCAGCATCTTGCAATGCAGGAAATTCATCTGATTGAGTTGGCATACTTGAACCTGCTCGAAGTCTATAATCTATAGAGATGCAAACATATCCCCTTTTGGCAAATCTATGGGAGTAATTTACAATATAACCTTGTGTTTTTGTCGAACCTGTTCGAAATCCACCACCGTGAATCCAAATTATTACCGGTCTAGCTGAGGTATTGTCATTAGCTGGTTCATAGATATCAAGATTCAGTGGTGTGGCTTTTCCTAGATAATTGGTAACGTCTGCAAACTTAATATTGGAAGTAAGTTTTACGGTCGAGAACCTATCCGCTGTAATAAAATCATTAGGATTTAAATGAGGGGTAACATCGTTGAATGTGATTGTGTTAGCATTAACAGCACCAATTTGTGTGAACAAACCTCCCTTAGGTTTGCGTTGTACGATGTAGCCTTCTTCAAGCGCGCTATCCGTCCAAGTCAAATTTACAAGATTTGAATTTACTTGCAATGCAACTAAGTTGGTTGGATTAAAAGCGTTAGCTATTTTTTTTGGAGATTGCTTTTTATTACTGACTTTGTATTCCAACTGATTTGATTTGGACTTTTGATTTTGATTTATTTTGGTTTGTGAAAAAGCGACATTATGTCCAAAACAAACAAACAAAAGGCAATTGAAGGACACAAGTAGGTGGTGCATTTTTTTCATTTTAAAATTTTATATAAATTAGTTTCATTACGTGCACGTAAACGTATCGATAAATACTGGTACTTCCAAATAATTTTTTTAATAATTAATATTAAATTGAAAAACCTGATTCATAATTATCATTTAACGATTCTCACTTACTTTAAATATGATTGTTAACATATTGTTCAATCACCTACAAGTATTATTTTTTAGTTTTCTTAAAATTAATTGCTCTATTTTTTTTAAAAATAGAATTGTTTAAGTTAATAATTTTTATATATTTGCAATGCTCGTGTGCGGACACGAAAATATAATATTATGTCAAAAAAAATCGTAACTTTTGGGGAAATACTGCTCAGGCTATCGCCACCTAGTCATTTACGACTAACTCAGGCGACTTCTTTTGATTTGTATTACGGTTGTGCCGAAGCCAATGTTGCGGCCTCATTGTCCAAATTTGGACTTGCGGTCAAATTTATCACGGCAGTTCCTCCAAATGAATTGGGCGAGTCTTCTTTGAGCATGTTGCGTTCTTTTGGTGTAAATCCCATAGCTTCGATTCAAGGCAAAAGACTCGGGATTTATTATTTCGAACAAGGCGCATCCGAAAGGCCCGGAAAAGTAGTTTATGACAGGGAAGATTCTTCGTTTTCTACCTTGAGAAAAGGGATGATAGATTGGGAAACGATATTTAAAGATGCCGATTGGTTTCATTGGTCGGGCATTACGCCTTCACTTTCATCGGAACTTGCTGCATTATGTAAAGAAGCATTAATTGCTGCCGAAAATATGGGATTAACCATTTCTGCCGATTTAAATTATAGGCCCACTTTGTGGAAATACGGTAAAAATGCCAATGAAATAATGCCAGATCTTGTTAAACATTGCGATTTATTATTGGGAGGCATCGATGAATCAGAAAAAGTATTAGGTGTTAAAAGGAATGAAGGAGATACTGATGAAATTGTTTTTAGCAATTGGATGAAAGCATTCCCAAAACTGAAAAACATTGTTTCTACGCAAAGGATGAATGCAAACGCATCATCAAATGGTGTAAGCGCTACGTTATGGAATGGCTCAGCATTATTGCACTCTCAAGTATATAACATTTCCCATATCATAGACAGGATTGGCGCTGGTGATGCTTTTATGGCTGGAATAATTTACGGATTAATTACTTGGCCAGACAACCATCAAACAGCTCTTGAATTCGCTGTTGCAGCTACTTGTTTAAAACACTCCATTTCAGGGGATATTAATTTAGCTACCGTAAATGAAATACAAGCATTAATGGATGGTTCGGGTGGCGGAAGAGTATCAAGGTAACAAATTATTAATTGAGGAATTAAAATTTAAAAATACCGATTTAACAAATAAAATAAATAAACAAATTAACAACAATAAGCAATTTAAAAAATGGGAAAAAGAGTAGTAACATTTGGTGAGATAATGTTAAGATTAGCACCACAAGGATTTTTAAGATTTTCACAAGCAGACAATTTTGATGTTGTGTATGGTGGTGGAGAATCTAACGTAGCTGTTTCACTAGCAAATTATGGAATTCCAGTTGATTTTGTAACCCGTTTGCCAAAAAATGATATTGGAGAATGCGCCATGATGGAAATGCGCAAAAGAGGAGTTGGTGTAGATAATATTGTTTGGGGTGGAGACCGTTTAGGGATTTACTTTTTAGAAACTGGAGCCGTATCAAGAGGAAGTAAAGTAGTTTACGATAGATCTCATTCTTCAATGTCTGATATCCAACCAGGGATGATCAATTGGGAAAAAGTTTTTGAAGGAGTAGAATGGTTTCACTGGACTGGAATTACTCCAGCAATTTCTCAAAGTTCTGCCGATGCTTGTTTAGAAGCAATTAAAGTAGCCAGCAAATTAGGCGTTACTATTTCAACCGATTTAAATTACCGCGCTAAGCTTTGGAAATACGGTGGGGATCGTGAGGCAATCATGACCGAGTTAACATCCTATTGTGATGTGATTTTAGGAAATGAAGAAGATGCAGAAATGCACTTTGGTATCAAACCAGCAGGAGCAGCAGTTCAAACGCACGGACACGATGTAAAAGCAGAAGCTTTCTTGTCTGTTTGTCAACAAATGATGGAAAAATTCCCAAGAGCTAAAAAAGTAATTACTACTTTAAGAGGTTCGATTTCTGCTTCTCACAACACTTGGGCTGGCGTTTTATACGACGGTAAAGAAATGTTGCAAACACGTCAGTATCAAATTACGGACATCGTTGATAGAGTTGGTGGTGGCGATTCATTCATGGGAGGTTTAATCTACGGATTATTGACGTATCCAGATAATGACCAAAACGCATTGGATTTTGCAGTTGCAGCTTCTTGCTTAAAACACACGATTAAAGGCGATGCCAATTTAGTTACGGTTGATGAGGTAAATAAATTAATGGGAGGCGATGCTTCTGGTAGAGTTGCAAGATAATAAGAAATCATGATAATAGATACCTTAAATAACGCATCAAAATATTATAGTTTGCATCCTTCCTTTGCGAAAGCATTTGAGTTTTTACACCAAAATGATTTGGCAAATCTTGCTGAAGGTGTTTCAGAAACACCTGAAGGTTTGAAGTTAATTGTAAATACGGCAAACGGAAAAACAGAAGAAGCAAGTCTTTCTAAGTTTGAATGTCACGATAAAAATATCGACATTCAGGTTTGTGTAAAAGGATTGGAAACGTTCGGTTGGAAACCAAGAGAAAAATGTGCAACACCAAATGGAGATTATAATCCAGAGAAAGATGTACGTTTTTTTAGCGATGCACCCGATATGTTTTTCCAATTAACAGACGAGCAATTTGCCGTTTTCTTTCCAGAAGATGTGCATGCTCCAATGATTGGCGAAGGCGAAATAAAAAAAGTAGTAATTAAAGTTAAAATATAAAGTATGAGTACCATTCAAAAAGTATCAGATGCCATTGTACAACAAGGAATGCTTCCTTTGTACTTTCATGCAGACGAAAATGTAACTATAGATGTATTAAGAGCGATTTACAGAGCAGGAATCAAAGCGGTTGAATATACAAGCCGTGGCGAAACAGCTTTGAGTAACTTTACCAAAATGGTTGAAGTTAGAAATGCTGAAATGCCTGATTTATTATTGGGTATTGGAACCATAAAAAACTTGCAACAAGCGCAAGAATATTTTGCAGTTGGCGCTGATTTTTTCATTAGTCCAGGATTTGTTCCAGAAGTTGCGGCATTTCTAAAAAGTAAAGGAATTTTGTACAGTCCAGGTTGTATGACACCAACAGAAATTATTGCAGCTGAAAATGCTGGGATTCACTTCATCAAATTGTTCCCTGGTAATATGCTAGGACCTGATTTTTTAAGTGGTATTAAAGATATTTTTCCAAAATTATTGTTCATGCCTACAGGCGGTGTAGACACCACCAAAGAAAATATTGGAGGTTGGTTCAAAGCAGGAGTTTCAGCAGTTGGAATGGGAAGCAAATTAATCAGCAAACAATTAATGGCTGACAAAGATTACGCAACCATCGAATCGGAAACGAAAGCCGTTTTAAGTTTAATCCAAACTATAAAAAACTAAAACATGAAAACAGTAGTTATAACAGGAGCAGGAGGAGTTTTGTGTGGTACATTAGCTAAAGCATTGGCTAAACAAGGCTACCAAATAGCACTTTTGGACTTAAAAAAAGAAGCTGCAGATCAAATTGCTAACGAAATTAATGCAGCTGGAGGAAAAGCAATTGGTGTTGCCGCAAATGTATTGGAAAAGGAATCATTAGAAGCAGCCAAAAAAGAAGTTAATGAAAAATTGGGAAGCTGCGATATTTTGGTGAACGGAGCAGGAGGAAACCATCCCTTGGGAACCACATCAAATCCATTTCTATTAGAAGAGGACTTGCTAAATACAACCGAAGGTTTCAAAACTTTTTTTGATTTAGATGCCGAAGGGATAAAGTTCGTTTTCAATTTAAACTTTATCGGAACTTTATTGCCAACGCAAGTTTTTTCAAAAGACATGATTGGCAAAAAAGGCTGCAGTATTTTGAATATTTCTTCGATGAATGCCTTTACCCCTTTGACAAAAATACCAGCATACAGTGGTGCAAAAGCTGCGGTATCAAACTTTACCCAATGGTTGGCAGTCCATTTTTCAAAAGTGGGAATTCGTGTTAACGCATTAGCTCCTGGGTTTTTCTTGACCGATCAAAACCGTGCTTTATTGACCACTGGAAACGGTGAATTGACTGCAAGAGGAAACACCATTATTGATCAAACCCCTATGGGAAGATTTGGAGAACCAGAAGATTTAATTAGCACCACGCTTTATTTATGTGATGACGCATCCTCTTTTGTGACGGGTGTGGTTATTCCGATCGATGGAGGTTTTAGTGCGTTTAGTGGAGTTTAAAAAAAACAGTACTTAAAAAAAATATACATAAAGTTATGGAACAAACATGGAGATGGTACGGACCCAATGATCCCGTGAAATTATCGGATGCCAAACAAGCTGGAGCAACCGGAATTGTGACTGCCTTACACCATATCAAAAATGGACAAGTGTGGGAAGTAGACGAAATCATGAAAAGAAAAAATGAAGTGGAAGCGGCAGGATTGACTTTATCTGTTGTAGAAAGTATTCCAGTTCACGAAGATATCAAAAAACAATCGGGTGATTATTTGAAATATATTGAAAACTACAAGCAAAGTATCAAAAACTTAGCGACTTGTGGAATTAATATTGTTTGTTATAATTTCATGCCTGTTTTAGATTGGTCTAGAACTGATTTATCTTATGAAATGCCAGACGGGTCTAAAGCGTTGCGTTTTGATATTAACGAATTCGCTGCTTTTGAATTGTTTATTTTAAAAAGACCAGGAGCAGAAACTACCTATTCAGAAGCACAGCAAGCGAAAGCAAAAGCTACTTTTGAAAAATTAACCGATGCCGATAAAGTAAAATTGCAACAAAACATTATTGCAGGTTTGCCTGGGGCTGAAGAGTCTTATACCGTTGAAGATTTCTTAAAAGTACTTCAAGGATATGACGGTATCGATGCTAATAGATTGAAAGAAAATTTATATTATTTCTTACGTGAAATCATTCCAGTAGCGGAAAGTGCAGGCGTTTTAATGGCGATACATCCTGATGATCCACCATATCCAATTTTAGGATTACCAAGAGTAGTTTCTACAGAAGCTGATTTGATTCAATTATTAAATGCAATTGATTCGCCTTCAAATGGATTTTGTATGTGTACGGGTTCTTACGGCGTTATTGCTGATAATGATTTGCCAGGAATTGTAGATCGTCATGGTGCTAAAATGAATTTTATTCACTTGAGAAGTACGCAACGTGATGCCGAAGGAAATTTCTATGAAGCCAATCATTTAGAAGGCGATGTAGATATGTACGAAGTGGTAAAATCGATTCTGAAAAAACAAAAAGAAACGAAAAGAATCATTCCAATGCGTCCAGATCATGGTCACCAAATGTTGGATGATTTGAACAAAAAAACAAATCCAGGATATTCAGGAATAGGTCGTTTACGCGGTCTTGCTGAGTTAAGAGGATTAGAAATGGGAATAGAAAAAAGTTTATTCTAATATAAGCATGACTGAAAATATATTCATTACGGATAATTTTTTGTTGCACAGTGAGGCGGCAAGAACGCTCTATCACGATTTTGCAAAAGCGCAACCTATTTTTGATTACCACTGTCATTTGTCTCCAAAAGACATTGCCGAAGACCGCCAATTTGAGAATTTAGCTCAGATATGGATTGATGGGGATCATTATAAATACAGAGCGATGCGTGCCAATGGTGTGGATGAAAAATTCATTACAGGTGACGCAAGCGACTATGAAAAATTTGCTAAATGGGCAGAAACGGTTCCTTATACTTTAAGAAACCCTTTGTATCATTGGACTCATTTGGAATTGAAAAATTACTTCGGAATCACCACTTTATTGGATTCAGATTCTGCGGAAGTCATTTACAACCAATGTTCTGATTTATTGAAGAAACCAGAATACAGTGTAAAAAACATACTTCGAAAAATGAATGTTGCTGTTGTAGGAACTACGGATGATCCAACGGATGATTTGCGCTTCCACAAACAATTGCAAGACGATAATTTTGAAATTAGAGTTTTGCCTTCTTTTCGTCCCGACAAAGCTACGGAAATGGAAAAAGGGCAAGCATTTGTTGATTGGATTCAAAAATTAGCAAAAATAGTAGGTAATTCGATTACTAATCTTGCAACTTTAATTAAAGCACTTCAAGAACGTCATGATTTTTTCCACGAAATGGGTTGTCGAATTTCCGATCACGGACATGCAAATTTTTATGGAGAGGACTATACTGAAAGTGAAGTAAATAACATTTTTGCAAAAGCGATGAAAGGCGAATTAGTTTCTGTTTTGGAGATTAATAAGTATAAATCAGCTGTTTTATTTGAATTGGCTTTAATGAACAAGAAAAAATCTTGGGCGCAGCAATTTCATGTTGGTGCGATAAGAAATAACAATGCTAAAATGCTTCAGGATATTGGTCCCGATCAAGGATTTGATTCTATTGGCGATTTGAACATGGCTGATAATATGAGCAAGTTCTTTGGAAGATTGAGTCAATGCGATGGATTAACCAATACTATAGTATATAATTTGAATCCCCGTGATAGCGAAATGTTCGCTTCAATGGCAGCAAATTTCAATGATGGTGTTGTTGCAGGAAAAATGCAATATGGAGCGGCTTGGTGGTTTTTGGATCAAAAAGACGGCATGGAAAAACAATTGGATGTACTTTCTAACTTTGGTTTATTGAGCCGATTTGTAGGAATGGTAACTGATTCAAGAAGTTTTCTTTCTTTTCCACGTCATGAATATTTTAGACGTATCTTGTGCAATGTTCTAGGCGATGAAATCCAAAAAGGAGAATTGCCAAATAACATGAAACTTATCGGAACTATGGTTGAAGCTATTTGTTATAAAAATGCAGATACTTATTTCGATATAAATAAACTTTAAAAAAAACGAATTTGTATAAATTTAATAACTAACCAAACCTAAAAACCTACTAATGACAGACACAAATAAAGCAATAGGAAAATACAGATGGACCATTTGTGGTTTACTCTTTTTTGCCACTACCGTAAATTATTTAGATAGACAAGTACTGAGTCTATTAGCCCCTAGTTTATCTGAAGAATTTGGATGGACCAATAGTGATTATGCCAATATTACCGCAGTATTTCAGTTTATTTATGCAATTTCCATGCTTTTTGCTGGAAGAATAATAGATAAATTAGGGACAAAAAAAGGATATGTTCTGGCGATAACTGTTTGGTCTTTAGGTGCCATAATGCATGCGTATTCACTACCAATTGGAACCGCTTTTTCAACCATTATGGTTTGGGTAGGCGTTGGTGCAGTTCCGGTTTCAATTGCCGGTTTTATGTTGTCACGAGCCGTTTTAGGTTTTGGAGAATCAGGAAACTTCCCTGCAGCAATAAAGGCTGTTGCCGAGTATTTCCCAAAGAAAGAACGTTCATTGGCTACAGGTATTTTTAACTCGGGTTCAAACGTAGGAGCAATTTTGGCACCATTAACCGTGCCTGTAATCGCATTAAAATATGGTTGGGAATTTGCCTTTATCCTTGTGGGAGCAATAGGTTTTTTATGGATTATTTTTTGGTATTTTTTATACGAGATTCCATCCAAACAAAAACGTTTGTCAAAAGCAGAGTTTGATTACATTCATGATGATGAGGTTGTAATTGCCGAGAGCGTTGAAGAACCGAAAGAAGAAAAAGTAGCTTGGTTTAAATTATTGGGATACAAACAAACCTGGGCTTTTGTATTCGGAAAATTCATGACCGATGGAATTTGGTGGTTCTTTTTATTTTGGTTACCAAAATACCTTGAAGCTCAATTTGAGATGAAAGGAACGGATATTGTACTACCATTGGCCGTATTATATAGTATGACAATGGTTGGAAGTATTGGTGGGGGTTGGTTCCCAATGTATTTCATCAATAAGGGGCACAATCCTTATGAAGGAAGAATGAAAGCCATGCTTGTTATCGCATTATTTCCTTTAGTGGTATTGTTGGCACAACCTCTTGGTTATATCAGTTTTTGGATGCCTGTTTTATTAATTGGAGTAGGGGCATCAGCCCACCAAGCTTGGTCTGCTAATATTTTTACAACCGTTTCGGATATGTTTCCTAAAAAAGCGATTGGTTCTATAATTGGAATAGGAGGAATGGCAGGTGGAATTGGTGGCGTGTTAGTTTCGAAATTGGGCGGCTATTTATTTGATTATTATGACGGTTTAGGTCACATTCAAACGGGGTATACCATTATGTTTGTTCTTTGTGCCGTGGCATATCTTATAGCTTGGTCGGTGATGAAAGTGCTAGTACCTAAATACAGTCCAATTACAGATTTGTAATTTTATAATAATTTTTTTTTGATTTTTTTTTTTATTGCAGCCCCGAAGTTCTGCTTCGGGGTTGTTATTTTATTTTAAAAATCATATAAAAGCTTTGCTAGTACCATTCATTATTATAAAAAATAATTGGACTATAAAGAACTATTCAGTGATATAATAAAAAATTTGAATATTAAATCCATGTCAAATTCAAATAAAAATAAAAATTTGGTTAATCAAGGTGTTGTAAATCACATTGTTTTTGTTGTAATTTTATTTGCTACAACTAGCCTATTTTCTCAAGAATTACCCCAAATAATTACAAATAAAAAAATTGCTTCACAAAATTACCTACCTGATTTCAGTTACGCGGGCTATCATTCTGGGGAAGTAGGAATTCCTCAAAAGTCAGAACAAATAATTAATGCTACAGATTATGGGGTTATTGCAAATGATGTTTTAGACGATTCAAAAGCCATACTGAAAGCTATTAAAGCCGCAAGTTCCTTTAAAGGCGACGTGGTTTTGCAATTGCCTGCCGGACGACTTATTTTAAGTGAAGTTTTATATATTGAACGAAGTAATTTTGTGCTGAGAGGTATGGGATCTGGAGAAAACGGTACGGAGATTTTTTGTCCAAGGCCAATGATGTATTTAAAAAATCAAGAATCTCTTGCCGAACTTCGTGAATATCTAACTTCAACGGGTAAAAGACAAGTTGAAAAAGAGAATAATATTGACTTGCCATTTTCTCAATACGCATGGTCGGGAGGAATGATTTGGACACAAATTCCAAACCAACGTGTAAAATCATACATGGAAAAATACGATACCCCACCAACCGTTCTCGCCAAGGTTATTGAAGGAAAAAGAGGTGAAAGTGTTTTTACTCTTTCAGATGTAAATGGATTAAAAGTAGGTGATATTGTCGAATTAGATTTGTTCAATAAAGACGGTGAAAAAGGGGATATTATTGAGGCATTATATAAAAATTTAAAAGTTAAAGTGGGGAATTCCCATTGGAAACAACCAACATTGGCTTTAGTACGCCAGCAAGTTGAAATCGTAAATATTTCTAAAAACAAAGTGACTATTAAAACGCCTTTGTTGATAGATGTAAAACCAAATTACCAAGCACTTTTGATAGAATGGAATCATTTATCAGAAGTTGGTATTGAGCATTTACGAATCAGTTTTCCGGATGCTGCAAGAGTTGCACATCATGTGGAACAAGGATATAATGGGGTTTTTTTAACCCGTGTTTTTAATAGTTGGGTTCAAGATGTAACCATAAATAATGCCGAAAGTGGAATTCTAACAGAAGAAATTGCCAATGTAACGATTAAGGATATTGTTACAGAAGGGAAAAACATGGCTCATTATACGGTTGCTATGGGTGGTGTTCACAATGTATTGGTAGAAAATTTGAAAGTCTATAATAAGGCGGTTCACCCTTTAAGTTTCAATACTTTTTCTACTAAAAGTGTTTACGAAAATTGTGAGATTTTTACCAATCCTGATTTAGACCAACATGCAGGAGCCAATCATCAGAATTTATTTGATAATATTAAAGTTCATTTTGAAGCAAATGCAGATAACAAATATCCTCTTTTTGAAGGAGGCGGCGCTGGTTATTGGAAACCTTCACACGGCGCTTATTCCACTTTTTGGAATATTAATGTTGATGTTTCAGGCGATAATTCTTCTCCAATTGAGCTTAACGGAATGGATGAAGGGCCTTTTGCAAGAATAATTGGAATAAATGGTAACAGAAATTTTACGGTAAAGTACGGTCCTGAAGCTTACAAAGAATTTATAAATCAGCCTATTACAACGATACCATCACTATACTATTATCAATTAAAAAAACGATTAAAGTAGATTTTTTTGTTTTTAAAAGTTAATGTATTAATTTCACAATATTATTAAAGAATTTGAATTATTTTCAGATAAATAGAGAATGAAAAACCTATTAATTTATTTCTTTTTTATATTTTTTTCTATTGGTTCTTTCTCTCAATCTAACCGACACAGATTAAAAAATATTACTACTTTAAATGGACTTTCGCAAAGTTCTGTTATTGCTATTCATCAAGATTTGCAAGGTCAAATGTGGTTTGGAACCCGAGATGGTCTTAATAGGTATGATGGAAGTAACATAACTGTTTTTCGAAACAATCCTAAAGACACTTTGTCGATTTGTAATAATGACATTCTTTCTATTGAAGGTGATAAAACAGGAAATATATGGGTAGGAACTTATAACGGACTTAACTGTTATAATCCAGTCACCAATATTTTTAAGCATTATTTGCATGGCAATGCCGCCAATACTTTATCTAACAATACAATTTGGAATATTAAAGAAATTAAAAATGAAATCTGGATTGCAACAGCAGGTGGATTGTCAATTTTCAATAAAACTACTCAAAAGTTCACTTCTGTTTTTCATAATTCTAAGAACAATTTAAGCATTCCAAATAATTTTGTTTTATCTATTTATGAAACAAAAAAAGGAGCAATTTGGATTGGAACATCTAAAGGGTTGTGCCGATTAATAAATCGTAAAGGTGATACTTTTTCATTCAAACAATATTATACTTTAAATAACGAAAGTGTTTATGTTCAGGACATCAAAGAAGATTATTTAGGGAATTTATGGGTTGCTACTAAAACAAATGGGCTTTTAAAATTGGATCCAACTTCAAAAAAACTGCTTTCATTTTCAGTAAATCAAAACCAAATAAATACGGATGTAAGAACTTTAGATTTTGATAAAAAGGGAGTTGCTTGGGTTGGTACGTATGAAGGTGTGAGTACAATTCAAAATGATGGAAGTATTCAAAAAGTATATAATAATCCTGATAGAAAGACAAGTTTTGGGAAAATTAAATCAGTTTTTACAGATAAAAAAGGTTCGGTTTGGATTGGATCTTATTACAATGGAATTAGTATTTGGGATGAATCGATTAATAACTTTACCAATTTAAATCAAAATTCTGGAACAAGCGCACTTAGTTATGATGTAGTAAGTTCATTGGCCGCTGATGTAAATAAAAACATATATATTGGAACTGAAGGTGGTGGAATTACTATTCTAGATAAAAAAACGGAGACCACTCATTTTCTTTCAGCAAGCACAAGAAGTGAGTTGTCCGGCAACAGCATTAAATCAATGTACCTTTCAGAAAAAGGAGTCTTATGGATTGGCACTTTTTCAGATGGTTTGTCTGCTTACGATGTCAACTCTAAACAATTCATCAACTCTACTATTTCATCAGATTTAACAAAATTACTCAAGGAATCTGGAGTCTATGTCATCAAAAAAGGAAGGAAAAACGATATTTTATGGCTGGGAACATTCGGAAAAGGTTTAATACGATATGATACTTCCAATAAAACCTATCAAATTATTGGCAATGATAATTATTCCGATAATTTTTTATCGAATAATAGAATTAGAACACTCTTAATTGACAAAAAAGACAATATTTGGATTGGAACCCAAAGCGGGCTAAATTGCATCAATTTAAATGATTTTGACAATTCAAACTACAGAGTTAAGCATTATTTTTTCGACAATAAAGTACTTTCTGGGGATGATATTCTTACTTTATTTCAAGACAGCCAGAATAGAATATGGGCAGGGACTAAGGCTAAAGGGCTTTATTTGTTTACTGGAAAAGACTTTAAAAGAATAAATTTTATTGCCGGGAATTCACCCATCACCGCCATTCATTCCATTTCAGAAGATTCTAAGAATAATTTATGGCTTAGTTCGAATTATGGTATTATAAAATACAATCCTACTAGAAATGTCATAATTGTTTACAATCAAAAAGACGGCATAATCAGTAATGAGTTTAACGACAATGCAAACTTGGTTATAGATTCCCATAAATTTTATATGGCCGGACCTATGGGTGTCACCTATTTTGACTCGGATCGTATTGCCGTAAATGGATATTCACCACAAGTATTGCTTACTGATTTCAAGGTGAAAAACAAGTCGGTTATTGTAAACGATGACCAAGATATTTTGGGAAAAAGCATCACGTATACAAAATCTTTGACATTAAGTTATGATAAGGCAAATATCTCCATCAATTTTTCCACACCCAATTTTATCAATTCCACAAACAATCATTATGCGTATCGATTAGTGGGATTGGAGAACAATTGGACAACCACCACAAATACGGAGGTGGCCTATACTATTCAAAAGCCAGGCACCTACATTTTTGAAGTGAGAGGAGCCAATAACGATGGTGTTTGGAACAAATTTCCAACCTCATTAGAAATTATCGTTAAGCCTGCGCCATGGCTAAGCGGATGGGCATTTTTTCTGTATTTCCTTATTATTGTTGCTGCATTATACGGTTTGATTTGGATTATACAATCAAAAGAAAATCTTAAAAAAGAGCTTGAATTAGAATATCTTGAAGCAGAAATAGACAAAGAAAATACAGTAGCCAAAATACAGTTTTTTACTAATATTTCGCATGAATTCAGGACGCCTTTGACACTTATTCTGGGGCCATTACAGCAAATACTTTCTAATTACACTGGAACAAATTCAATGTACAAAAAATTGCTGGTTATTGAAAGTAGTGCCAACCACCTTTTAAGTCTCATTAATCGACTTATGGATTTCAGGAAATTTGAAAACAACCAGTTCATTTTAGAATCAGCAGAAGGGAATATTGTTAAATTTTTGAAAGAAATATTTTTATCTTTTACAGAATATGCTAAAGACGGTAATTATACCTATACCTTTAATACAAGCGATGATGAAATTCTGGTGTATTATGACCGCTATAAATTAGAGCGCGTTTTTTACAATCTTATTTCCAATGCATTTAGATATACCCCAAAAGGAGGCGTTATTTCAATAAACATCAAGAAAGGGGATAGTGACATATTAATTGAAGTGGAAGATTCTGGTGTTGGGATTTCTAAAGAAAATATCGACAAGATTTTTGATTTATTTTTTGAGATACCAATGCATAATAATGTTGAAATTAATTACAATAAGGGCACAGGGATAGGTTTGTCTATTGTAAAAAACATTGTCGACCTGCATAAAGGAAGAATAACGGTAGAAAATAAAAGTACAAATGGTGCTATTTTTAATGTAAAGCTGCCTCTTGGCAAAGATCATCTTTCTGAAAATGAAATTCTAAAAGATTTCAAGATTAGTGATGATTTAAGCCTATACACTTCCCAATTAAGTTTGGCTGAAATTAAAGAAGACGAAGACATCAACGATCTTGATCTTACAAATGGTAAACTTACGATTCTAATCGTAGAAGACCACAAAGTATTGCGATCCTTTATGAAGAATCTACTTAAAGAAACCTATAATGTAATTGCTGCCGAGAATGGGGTAAAAGGATTAAAAAAAGCATTGAAGTACGTTCCTGATTTGATTGTCAGTGATGTGGTTATGCCCGAAATGGCTGGAACTGAACTTTGTGCCAAGATTAAAGAAAACATTAAAACAAGCCATATTCCAGTAATATTACTTACTTCAAGATCTTCCTTGGTATATAAAATTGAAGGATTGGAGAGTGGCGCTGACGATTATATCAGTAAACCTTTTGACTTAGTTGAATTTAAATTAAAAATCAAGAATTTACTGAATTCGGCTCAACGATTAAAATCAAAATTCTCCAGCGATGGGAATTTTTTAGCCAGTGAAATCACCTTTTCTTCTTTAGATGAGCAGTTGCTTAAAAAGGCATTTAAAATAGTCGAAGAAAATATTGCCAATGAGCAATTTGATATTCAGCTTTTCAGCTCCGAACTTGGAGTAAGCAGAACAATGTTGTTTACTAAAATTAAAGCTTGGACTAATTTTACTCCCAATGAATTTATTCATGAAATCAGGATGAAAAGAGCTGCTTATTTTTTAGAACAAAACAAGATGAACATATCCCAGATTAGTTATAAAGTGGGTTTCAATAATCCAAAGTATTTTAGTAAATGCTTCCAAAAGAAATATGGCGAAACTCCTTCACAGTATATGAATAAATTTTCTAACGACTCTAAGGATTAGATAAAAACTATTACTTTACCCCCTTTTTGGATATTTGAATACCCTTTTTTGGATTTTTGATTCTACATCTCATTTTATATTTGTAAAATGAAATATAACAAGGCAAAAATCATTGCAGTTGAAATTGTACTTATTGTGCTGATAATCTCTATGAGTTTATTAATGATACATTTTTACTAGTTTTTCAAGTTATTGATTTTTTTTTTCAGCCAATAAATTTTTTAATATTCAAATTTTACTATGAAGACATATAATGCAGTTTTGTTTTTTTTGGTCTTAATTTTATTCAATTTCAACTGCCAAGCGCAGATCAATGTTTACAGTACAACTACAAACAAACAAATCAACAATCGCTTTGTCAAGCTTCTTGAATACCCAATAGATTCCGTTGGGTTTCCTCGAAGTATGGCGGTAAAAACGGGGGAAATTAAAAACGTTCCTTCTAAAGATTGGACGAGTGGTTTTTATGTGGGTAATCTTTGGCAATTATATACTCTAACAGCTGATTCCAAGTATAAAGAAAGAGCTCAAAAATGGATTCCTTACCTTGAAAAAGAAAAATTAAATGGAGGTACCCACGATATGGGTTTTAAAATTTTTTGCAGTTTTGGAAAAGGATACGAAATAAACCATTCTGAGGAGTACAAAAAAGTAGTTATTAAAAGTGCCCAAACACTCTGCACTAGATTCAATAAAAAAATAGGTTCTATTAAATCTTGGGATAACAGGGATAAATGGGAGTTTCCAGTAATCATTGACAACATGATGAATCTCGAATTACTTTTCGAAGCATCAAAACTAACTGGAGATGATTCTTATAAAAAAATTGCCATTCAACACGCTAATACCACCTTAAAAAATCATTTCAGAAAAGACAATAGTTGCTATCACGTTGTTGGCTACGATACTATTACAGGCAAAGTAAAAAGTAAAAATACGCATCAAGGCTATAGTGATGATTCGTCTTGGGCAAGAGGACAATCATGGGCAGTGTATGGTTTTACAATGGCTTATCGCTACACCAAGGATAAAACGTACCTAAAACAAGCCGAGGCTACCGCTCGGTTTTTTATCAATCATAAAAATATGCCAGAAGACGGAATTCCTTATTGGGATTTTAATGCGCCTAATATCCCTGATGCTTATAGAGATGCCTCTGCAGCAGCTATAATGAGTTCGGCACTTATTGAACTATATTCTTTTACAAAAAACGAGACATATTTGAATTATTCCAATAAAGTAATCAATTCCCTCAGTTCTAATAAATATCTGTTAAATGAAGCGGTAAATGCTCCTTTTATTTTAGACCATAGTACTGGAGATTGGTCTAAAAAAGCCGAATTAGATGAGCCAATCATTTACGCCGATTACTATTTTTTGGAAGCAATAATTAGACAAAA
The DNA here is from genome assembly GCA_945897545.1 of Flavobacterium psychrophilum. Lineage (GTDB taxonomy): Bacteria > Bacteroidota > Bacteroidia > Flavobacteriales > Flavobacteriaceae > Flavobacterium > Flavobacterium psychrophilum_L. Next base: position 7,773 of record CAMDGJ010000006.1, on the reverse strand, counting down.
TGCAATTTAACATAATGATGACAAAGCTGTATAAAATATTTAATCTATTTGCTCTGTACATTCTATTTGGGTTTGGTACCATCAGTGCCCAGAATTCAGAAAGTCAAATACGAACTAAAACTAACCTCAATTCAGATTGGAATTATATCGAAAGTAATACTGAAAATTTATCCGAAATAAAAATTAACAGTAATTGGGTAGGCATCAATTTACCACACAGCTGGAACAGTCAAGATGCCACTGATAATGAACCTGGTTATCGAAGAAGTGCCAGTTGGTACAAAAAGAATCTTGTTATTGAAAGTATTGACGCAAATAAAGACTATCAATTGTATTTTGAAGGTTCAAATATTACCACAAAAGTGTATGTAAACGGAAAAGAAGCTGGTGGTCACATCGGTGGCTATATTGGTTTTACTATCGATATTACAAAATTTATCAATGCTGGAAACAATGAAGTTTTGGTTCGTGTTGACAACAGTTATAACATTGAAATAATTCCGTCCCAAAAAAGTGATTTCTTTATTTATGGCGGCATCACAAGAGATGTTTGGTTGCTTTCAATGGACAAGAACCATTTAGATAACATCAAAATAACAACGCCCAAAGTTTCCGAAAAAGCAGCTTCTTTAGTTGTAGTTGCTTCTGTTAAAAATGTTGAAAATCTTAAAGGATTATCCTATTCGGCTCAATTGACCAATCCGAAAGGCAAAGTGGTTTTCACCAAAAAAGGTACTTTTTTAGGTTCCGTAACTACAATCGCATTTAATGAAATCAAGAACCCTGAATTATGGGATATTAATAGACCTAATTTATATTCTGTCAGTGTTTCCTTATTGGAAAACGGAAAAATAATTGACAAAATTGAGGACAAAGTAGGTTTCCGATGGTTCGAATTTAAAGACAATGGTCCCTTTTTTCTTAACGGAAAACGGGTCTTAATTCGAGGGACCCACCGACATGAAGAGCATGCTGGAGTGGGAGCGGCAATGTCAAATGAGCAACATCGAAAAGATATGGAATCCATAAAAGAAATGGGAGCTAATTTCGTTCGCTTGGCTCATTATCCTCAAGATCCTGAAATTTATAAAGCTTGTGACGAATTGGGATTGTTGGTTTGGGACGAGTTGCCTTGGTGTCGCGGAGGCGTTGGGAATGAAGTTTGGAAAACTAATACTAAGAATTTGCTTAGCGAAATGATAAACCAAAATTACAATCATCCTTCTATAATTATTTGGTCTTTGGGGAATGAAATTTATTGGTTGCCTGATTTTCAAGGTGGTGACAATACCTTAAAAATGAATGATTTTTTGAAGGAGCTCAATGATATTGCCCATAAATTAGATCCAAATCGAAAAACTGCTATTCGTAAGTTCGAGGATGGTGCAAAAATTGTAGATGTTTTTTCACCTTCTATTTGGTCAGGTTGGTATTCAGGAAGTTATAAGAGTTATAAAAAAGCAATTGATAAATATAAGTTGGAGTACAAACATTTCATTCACGCTGAATATGGTGGGGACAGTCAAGTAGGTCGTCACTCCGAAAAACCAATAAATGGGGATGGCATTTTTCCAGAGGGATGGGAAGAGGCAATTGTACAAGGAAAAGGTGGGAATATAGCTCAAATTGGCGATTGGAGTGAAAGTTATATAGTCGATTTATTCGATTGGCATTTGAATGTTGCAGAAAATGACCCAACATTCGTTGGAAATATTCAATGGGCTTTCAAGGATTTCGGAACACCTTTGCGTCCCGAAGATGATATTCCGTATATGAATCAAAAAGGATTGGTCGATAGAAACGGAAATCCAAAAGATGCCTATTATGTATTTAAAAGTTATTGGAGTGAAAAACCCTTTGCTTATATCGAATCACATACTTGGACCGAAAGACAAGGACCAAAAGAGTTGGCTCGTGTTCTAAATGTGTTCAGCAATTGCCCTAAAGTCGAATTCTTTCATAATGGAGTTTCTTTGGGTGAAAAAATCCGAAACTTAAAAAGTTATCCTGCTTGTGGCTTGACTTGGAATGTGAATTTCAAAGAAGGGAAAAACACTTTTATAGCCGTTGGAACAACCAAGGACGGAAGAAAAGTTAATGATACTATTAACGTTAATTACCGTTTTACCAAAAATGAACCGGCAATAGGCTTAAAATTGTCTGCCGAAAAAATGAAGAACGGAAACTATTTAGTTACTGCTATTGCTGTTGATAAAAATAATTTGCGTTGTTTGGATTATGAAGATCGCGTTTATTTCCAGTGTTTATCCGGTGGTCAGACTTTAAAAAACCAGGGAACGCCAACCGGAAGTGAATCTATTAAAATGTCCAATGGGAAAGCAGCAATAGAAGTAATTCCGGACACCAAAATTGATTCAATCGAAATGAATATTTTAAATCAAAATTTCAAAGGAGAGTATTTAAAGTTTAAAAAATAATAGGTTCGAAAAGAACAAATTCAGATGTTAAAAAGGATACATATAGGTATTTTGTTAGTTATTGGAATCTCATTTATAGGTTGTTCTAGTACTAAAATGGCTTTTAATCTTAATGAAATAGAAAAGACTCGAGTTTTAAAAAATGCGCAACTTTATTTAAACTCTGAACCTATAACGGTGACGTCCAGTTTATGTAAAAGAAGCGCAGGAACTATTCACGACTTTTATTCCGAGGGCGATTATTGGTGGCCAGATCCACAAAATCCAGATGAGCCTTACATCCGTAAAGACGGAATGACCAATCCTGATAATTTCACGGCTCATCGTGAAGCCATGATGAGGTTTAGCCAAATTTCAGGGGCTTTAGGCTCTGCCTATATTTTGACCAAAGACCAGAAATACGCTAATCAATTAGCGATTCATCTTCAAGCTTGGTTTATCAATGACAATACAAAAATGAATGCCAATTTATTGTATGCACAAGCCGTAAAGGGAATTGCAACAGGTCGTGGAATTGGAATTATCGATACCATTCACTTAATTGAAGTGGCCAAAGCAATACAGGCAATCCAAGATTCGAAAGCATTGTCAAAAGAAGATTTAACCACAATTCAATTGTGGTTCACCAATTATTTATATTGGTTAACTACTCACGAATATGGAATTGCAGAACGCGATAACGGCAACAATCATAGTGTATGTTGGACCATGCAAGTTGCGGCATTTGCTGATTTAATTGGCGATGAGAAAACTATGGATTTTTGTAGAAATTTTTATAAAAATACTCTGTTAACTAATCAAATGGCGAAAGACGGCAGTTTTCCATTAGAATTGCAGCGCACCAAACCCTATGGCTATTCCTTGTTTAACTTGGATGCAATGGGCAGTATTTGCCAAATTCTATCTACAAAAGAAGACAACCTTTTTACTCATACCACTAATGATGGACGTAATTTAGCCTTGGGGCTACAATTCATGGAGCCTTTCATTACAAACAAATCGCTTTGGCCCTATCAAAAAGACGTTATGTATTGGGATGAATGGCCGGTTCGACAGTCGAGTTTACTTTTTGGTGGATTGGCATTCAAAAACAAAAAGTATATAGAATTATGGAAATCGCTTAACGCCAATTTCACTACACCTGAAATTGTAAGGAATATACCGGTTCGAAATCCTATTTTATGGGTATTAAAATAATTTATCGTTAAACTAAATTCAATTCACAGAGTCTAAAATAAAACAAATAATAATCAATTATCAATAATGAAAAAATTAATCGCAGCATCAATTTTAGGAATATTTTCGTTTTCCACTATAATTGCGCAAGAAAAATCAAAACCAAACGTACTTTTTATTGCAGTTGACGATTTGAAACCAGTTTTGGGTTGTTATGGGGATAAAATTATAAAAACGCCAAATATTGATCGATTGGCAAAAATGGGTACGGTATTTTTGAATAATTATTGCCAGCAAGCGGTTTGTGGACCAACACGCGCTAGTATTTTAACGGGAATGCGTCCGGACGTTACTAAAATCCGTGATCTACATACGAAAATGAGGGATATGAATCCTAATATTGTAACACTTCCTGAATATTTCATCAGTCAAGGGTATACCACTTCTGGAATTGGTAAAATATTTCATCCGAGTTGTGTGGATAAAAAATATGATCCACAATCTTGGTCAATTCCTTTTTTAGTTGCTAAAGAATCAGATTACTATAATGGATTACCAGTGCAAAAACATTATCAATCTCCTGAATTAAAAGCTAAAGAAGAAGTTGTAAGTGCTAATGAAGATGGAAAAGGAAAAAAGAAAAACAAAAAAGATGAAGTAGATGAAGATGGTGCTGGAGCAAGAGGACCTGCTTTTGAATGTCTTGATTTACCAGATGATGCCTATGATGACGGTGTGAGTGCTAAACTAGCAGTAAAACAAATTGAAATGTTAAATGCTGCAAAAAAACCGTTTTTCATGGCAGTTGGATTTCGTAAACCACATTTGCCTTTTGTATCTCCAAAAAAATATTGGGATTTGTACAATCGTGAGGATATGCCGATAGCAGAATTTCAAGAACATGCTGCCAATGGAAAAGACTTTGAATATCAATATCCTGGCGAATTGACTAATTATTCAGGAGTTAAAGAATTTGCTAAATTTGCTAAAAACGATAGGAATGAATTTGGTTTAGCTATCGAAAAACAAAAAGAATTGGTTCACGCTTATTATGCTGCGGTTTCTTATACAGATGCTCAAATTGGAATTTTATTGAATACATTAGAAAAATTAGGGACACTAAATAATACCATTATTGTTCTTTGGGGAGATCACGGTTGGCACCTAGGAGATCATGATATGTGGGGAAAACACACCAATTTTGAACAAGCTACTAAAACACCTTTAATTATTGCTGCACCAGGTTTAAAAGCAGGTCAAACTAAATCAATGACTGAATTTTTGGATGTTTATCCTACACTTTGTGAGTTATCCGGAGGAGTAGTTCCTGGCAATTTAGATGGAAAAAGCTTAGTACCGGTAATGAAAAACAATAAAATATCAGTTAAGGAATATGCAATGAGTCAATATCCAAGAAAAATGTCCAAATCTGATATTAAAAAAGAAGACGGAAAAGGAAAGTTAATGGGTTATTCAATGCGAACAGAACAATATCGATATACCGTTTGGTTAAAGGACTTCACTAGTGATCAAGCTTATAATTCAAATAAAGTATATGCCAAAGAATTATACGATTATGTAAAAGATCCATTAGAGAAAGTAAATGTTTCTGACGATAAAAAGTATTCTTCAATTGCCGCCGATTTAGATAAAAAATTGGTTGCTTATTTCAAATCAAAAGAAGTTAAATAATAAATTAATAGCGTTATATGAAAAATCTATATTTCAAATTTGCCTCGATTTTATTCTTATCTGTAATTTCAAATGTTGTTATTGCACAAAAAAAACAAGCAAATAAACCCAATATTTTATTTATTGCGGTTGATGATTTAAAACCTATTTTGGGTTGTTATGGAAATACTTTGGTAAAAACACCTAACATTGACCGTTTGGCAAAAATGGCAACCGTTTTTAACAGCAACTATTGTCAACAAGCGGTTTGTGGTCCAACACGAGCCAGTATAATGACAGGTAAACGTCCAGATTACACTAAAATATGGAACTTGACCACTCAAATGCGAGATGTGAATCCGGATATATTGACACTTCCTCAATATTTAATCTCTCAAGGGTATGAAACTTCGGGTATTGGAAAAATATATCACCCTTCGAGTGCTATCAGTGGAGTTGATCCAGTATCGTGGAGTATTCCGTATTTGAAAGCAGAAGAAAGTGATTTTCCAGCTAATTTAGGAGAACCTGCTAACGGACAATATCAATTGGCAGCAACCAAAGCATTGATGACTCCAGAAATGATTAAAGAAAGAAAGCAAAAAAATAAAGAATTAGCACAGGAAAATGATGAGAATCCTAAAAGTATCAAAGGTCCGTCAACCGAGTGTATTGATGTGCCGGATAATGCTTATAATGATGGCGTGAATGCTTTGTTGGCCAAAGATCAAATCATTGCCCTTTCAAAAAAAGACAAACCATTCTTTATGGCAGTTGGGTTTTCTAAACCCCATTTACCATTTGTTGCCCCAAAAAAATATTGGGATATGTACCAACCTGATGAAATGCCAATTGCCCCTTTTCAAGAACACGCTAAAAGCAGTCCATTAATTGCCTATCATCAATCGGGGGAATTGCGTAATTATCCCGATATCACTGAATTTGTTACATTACCAGTAGATTCTCTTCGCATTGGTTTGAAACTCGAAAAGCAAAAAGAATTAGTACACGGCTACTATGCTGCTGTTTCCTATATGGATGCTCAAGTTGGTATTTTATTGAATACTTTAGAATCTTTAGGAACTTTAGATAACACTATTATTGTACTTTGGGGAGATCACGGTTGGCATTTAGGGGACCATGATTTATGGCACAAACATACGGTTTTCGAACAAGCAACAAGAGCACCTTTGATTATTGCAGCTCCAGGAATAAAAGGAGGTAAAACTAATTCGCAGTCTGAATTTGTTGATGTTTTTCCAACGATTTGTAATTTGGCCGGACTTCCAATTCCAAATCAATTGGATGGAAAAAGTTTAAAGCCTTTAATGCTTAATAATAAAGCTTCAGTAAAAGAATATTCAGTAAGTCAATATCCACGTAAATTGAAAAAGGAAGAAGCGGCAAGTTTAGGGTATAAAAAAAGTAATTTGATGGGTTATACTTTGCGTACCGAAAGATATCGTTACACTATTTGGATGAATGATTTTACTAGTAAACAAGTTTATGAAGCAAGTAAGGTGTATGCCACTGAATTATATGATTATAAAAAAGATCCTTTAGAGAAAGTAAATGTTGTAAAAGATATTGCCTTTAAGGCGACTGGCAATGAGATGCATAAAAAAATGCTCGAATTCTTTAAATCACAAGTGGAATAAGCATATCAGCTACAATTTTTTGATTGTATTAACATTATAATAGTTGTTAATTAATTGTTTAAATGGGGCTTTTGAGCCCCATTTTTTGTATTATTAGTTTTATCTACTATTTTATAATACAGGTTTTCATAAGTAACTATACCAATTAACTAGGCATGTAATTTTTAAAATTACAATTATTTATGAAGATTTAATAGCAGCATTATTAATGGCCGATAGCAACCTTAAATATGGATTTTAATAAGTGGTTAAATTTTAAATTGGTTCGTAATAATAATATTTTTAATAAGATTTCAAAATGAAATTCTTATTTTCTATTAATCCAACATCTTATGTTTAAATTCACATTAATTATTATTTGCTTTTTTTTCAATTTTGCGTTTTCGCATAACACCCATTATGACAAAATCCTACTTCACCATTGGTCAATAGAAAAAGAACACCAGCCTGTAGAGGGAAGTTTTCTTATGCTTAAAAACGGACTCGTTTACATAGAAGATGCCAACGAAAATATAATTCATTTCCCATTGTCCTCATTTTCCAAAGAAGATCAAGCTTTTTTCCTAAAGAAAAACGAATGGGTAAGGGAAATAAACAATGATGTCCTTGCTAAAAATAGTATTTCGGAACAAGAAATTCAATCCGCTTGGAATATAAAATTATGGATAATTACCCTTTGTATGCTCTTGTTCGCATTTGCCGTATTTATTTGTGCGGACAAGAAAAAATTGAAATATATAATTCCAATGCTATTTGTGGGAAGCTTGATGATTTTGTATGGTTTTGTAAAAAAAAATTCGCTAACCACAACAACCGATCCCGCTTTTGTG
>CAMDGJ010000005.1 GCA_945897545.1 Flavobacterium psychrophilum | reverse complement strand
AAAATCCGTTGCTACAAAATGAATCGGTCCTACTTTTCAACGGATTAAAATCCGTTGCTACAAAATGAATCGTTCCTACTTTTCAACGGATTAAAATCCGTTGCTACAAAATGAATCGTTCCTACGGAACTAATTTCGTCAAGTTTATTCATTTCTTACTATTTCTACTCTCTACCTCTAACCTCCAACTTCTGACCTCTAACCTCTATTTCTGGTGTAAACCACATTCTTTATGACTGGATTCCCACCACCATCTTCCGGCTCTTATGTCTTCACCAGCTGTGATTGCTCTGGTACAAGGTGCACATCCTATGCTAACAAATCCTTGTTTATGTAATGCATTTTGAGGAACGTTATTTTTTTCTAAAAAGTCTTCAACTTCCTTCAATGTCCATTTTAGCAATGGATTGAATTTTATGATATCAAAATGGGCATCGTATTCAAACAAATCCAAATTATGTCGATTCTCTGATTGTTCAGCACGTAAACCTGTAATCCAAATTGAATTTCCTTTCAATGCTTTTGTCAAAGGCGCTACTTTTCGAATGAAACAACATTCTTTTCTGTTTTCAACTGAATCGTAGAAACTATTTGGACCTTTTTCTTCCAATAATTTTTCTACTGCCAAAGCTTCTGGAAAATAGACTTTAATTTCTTTTTTATACTTTTTTGATGTCTTGTGAAAAACATCGTAAGTTTCTTGAAATAATCTGCCTGTGTCCAATGTAAAAATGGTAATCGGCAAATCATTTTTGGCGATTAAAGCCGTAATCACTTGGTCTTCCTGACCGAAAGAAGTTGAAAATACCACTTTCCCTTTATATTCATTGGCCAAAAAAGACAAAGTTTCTTCGATAGAAAATCCTTCGGTTTTTTCTGATAACGTATTTGCAATTGTTGCACTCATTATAATAATTTTGATAATGTTCTTAAACTCAAAATGATAATCAAGATTCCGACAGCAATCATCATTGGTTTTCGTTGGATTCTATTGACTAATTTAGCAGCAATTGGCGCAGCAAATACGCCTCCTAAAATCAAACCTATAATCACATTCCAACCTTTAATTCCTCCAAAAAGCATAAATGTCACTCCACTTGCAAATGAAACTGCAAATTCGGCAGCATTGACAGTTCCAATGATATATCGGGGATGTCTTCCTGTTCCGAGTAATGTTGAAGTAACTATTGGTCCCCAACCACCACCACCAACAGCATCCATAAAACCTCCAAAAGAAGCTAAAAAACCTAGATGTTTTGTTTTCTTTTTTATGATAGTACTTTGCAATGCCTTTTTTATAATTATACCTGCTAATACAATCATGTAAACTGCTATATAAGGTTTTATTGCTTCACCATCTATCACATCCGATAATAAATAAGCTCCTACTATTGAACCCAAAACTCCCGGAATCAACAAATGTCTAAAAAGTTTTTTATTAATATTTCCAAATTTATGATGTGAAATTGTAGAGGCTCCAGTAGTAAACATTTCGGCAACGTGAACACCTGTGCTACTAATTGCAGGAGGAACTCCATAAGCCAATAAAAACGAAGTTGATGTTGCTCCATAACCCATTCCCAATGTTCCATCAACCATTTGGGCAAAAATTCCTATTGCTAAAAAAATTAAAAACTCTTGATTAAATCCTGCTAAAAAACCATCCCAAGTAAAATCGCCATAGTGATTAAAAATTAAAACAGTCACTAATGTTACGAGTAAAAAAATGGGAAGAATAATCCAAAGCTGCTTTGCAAAAGTACTGTTTTGCGCTACACCTACTGTGTCATTAAAGTTTTTTACGAATTTCTTAATCATAATTTCATTATGGTTTAAATTTAAATCTATTACCCTATCGGAAAAGTAGATTAGTTCGCAAAAATAATACTTTTTGTGGAACTACAAAACTTTATTCAAAAAATTTGTGGATTAAAATGCAATATCAGCAAGGGAGTTGTTTTCTAGAATCATCAAGGTGTTGTCCCGAACTTCCATCATTAGTTTGCGAACAGCACAAGCTGATTCGTCTGAACAATCATCACATTTTTCGTAAAAATTATGACTGGCGCAAGGCAACAAGGCAATTGGTCCTTCGAGAATGCGATAAACTTTTGCCATATTAATATCTTTGGGTTCTTTAATCAAATAATAACCACCGCCTTTACCCTTCTTGGCACCCAAAAACCCAGAATGACGCAGCAGCAACAAAATACTTTCAAGAAATTTTAGCGAAATATGTTCAGCTTTTGCAATTTCAGCAATAGCCACAGGCGTTTGATCTTCTTGGCGCGCCAAAAAAGTCAAAGCCTTTATTCCGTATTTTGTTTTTTTCGAAAGCATAGTCTGATTTTAGATTGAAGATTGCTGATTTTTGATTTATGAATTCGTTTCGAAATCTTTTAATGTTGTACCGTCTTTAAGTTTCCATTCCTTCTGACCATTAGCATTTCTTCCCATTACAATTGCTGCAGCGGTTGAAGGACTACTAAATATATAGTCTTCTGTAAATTCAAAATGTTCGGTTTTGTCTTCAAGAACTCCTGTGTCAATCAATTTTTGTCTTGTTTTCATAAGACTAGAACTAAATGAATTTGTTGGCAAGCAAGCTGCTTTTGAACTCTTGAAGACAACAAAGCCGTCAGATGTTGGTTCGCCTTGTCCATCAGCTCCTCTTGCAGCTTTAAGAAAGAAAAAATCTTGCTTTTCCTTGGCCTTAAACTCTCTTTTTTCATCAAAAACTTTATGACCTAAGGTATTAACAAGTATTTTTATGTATTCAATAAATTCTTCCATTTCAGATCTATCCGATTCAGAAATTGAGGATTGAATTGGAATCATAGAATTTTCAACTTTATAACGCCTAGCATTTATGGCAATATCATGAAGTCTATTTTCTAAATATTTAATGTGCGCTTTATTTAAATTATCGTCTTTAGAAATAAAAACAATGGCTTCATTCCAAAATTCTTTACCGCTTAAATGCTGTTTCAATCTATTTAAAACTGATTCTGCTTCTCCAATGTAAACTAAATCATTCCCTTCTTCGTCTTTACCAAAAAGCAAATAGATTCCTGTATTGATCAAATCATCTCTATCTGAACATTCCTTAATTTTTATTCTAGGGATTTTATAAGCCTTCCCTGTCCAATTCGAAAGTTCACAACTCATGCGTCCATTTGAATCACCATCAATCAAAAATATTTTTATCGTCTTTCCGTGAGCCATTTGGTTAATTTTAAAATTAAGGTATTACATTAAATCTGCAATCTAAAATCGTTAATCATCCATCTAAAATCTTATTTCAAAGCCTGCTCCAAATCAGCAATAACATCTTTAACGGTTTCCAATCCTACGGAAATGCGCACCAAGCCATCTGTAATACTAACTGCTAAACGCTCTTCAACTGTTAATTTACTGTGTGTTGTAGAAGCTGGATGTGTTACAATGGTTCTGGTATCTCCTAAATTGGGTGACAACGAACACAATTTTATTTTATCTAAGAAAGCTCTTCCTGCTTCAAGACCTCCTATAATTTCGAAAGCTACAATGTTTCCGCCTAATTTCATTTGTTTTTTGGCAATTTCATATTGGGGATGTGATTTCAAAAACGGATATTTCACCAAACTCACATTCGGATGCTGTTCTAAAAACTCTGCTACCTTCAAGGCATTTTCGCAATGTCTGTCCAAACGAATTGCCAAAGTTTCTAAACTTTTGGACAATACCCAAGCATTAAACGGCGATAAAGAAGGTCCAGTCAATCGAGAAAACAAATAGATTTTTTGAATTAATTCTGTTTCACCAACAGTAATTCCACCCAAAACTCTTCCTTGACCGTCCATTAATTTTGTAGCAGAATGGATAACCAAATCGGCTCCCCATTTTATAGGTTGTTGCAAATAAGGCGTTGCAAAACAGTTGTCGATAATTAAAATCAAATTGTGTTTTTTGGCAATTATACCAAGCAATTCCAAATCAATAATATCTATTGCTGGATTGGTAGGCGATTCGGCAAAAAGAATTTTGGTGTTGGGTTTGATACAACTTTCAATAGTTTCAGGTTTATTAATATCAAAATAGGTGGTTTCGATATTCCATTTTGGAAAATAATTGATAAACAACGAATGGGTTGCACCAAAAACACTTCCTGCGGAAACGATATGATCACCGGAATTTAACAAAGCTGCCAAGGTAGAATAGACTGCCGCCATTCCAGAGGCAAATGCAAAACCAGCCTCTGCACCTTCCATTTGGCACACTTTATCCACAAACTCGTTGGTATTTGGATTGCTATACCGGCTATAAATATTTCGCTCTTTCTCATCTGCAAAGGAAGCACGCATATCTTCAGCATCCTCAAATACAAAACTGGATGTCAAATATAATGGAACTGAATGTTCCTGAAATTGAGTGCGTTCTAATTGTGTACGTATGGCTTGGGTCTCGAAACCAAAATTGTTGTTTTCCATAATAAGCCCCCTAACTCCCGAAGGGGGAATCGTAATGGGGTTGATTTATTGTTATTAATTTACTTATATCCTCAAGCTATTAGTTGCTAGTTCCCCCTTCGGGGGTTAGGGGGCTGACTATTGGGCTTCCGTTCAAAACTACTTTATAATGTATTGTTGCTGTTGGTTCCAATGTTTTAGAAACCGAACAGTACTTTTCGAAAGAGAATTGTGCGGCTTTTACTGCTTTATCTTCTTTGATATTTCCTTCTAAGTAAAAAACCACATAAATATCTTTGAATGGTTTTGCCTCTCCCACTTGAACGCGTTCGCCTTCTACCTCAGCCTTGAAAGAAGTGATTTCCTGACGTTGCTTTTTCAAAATCGAAATCATATCGATTCCACTGCAGCCAGCGACTCCCATTAGGATTAATTCCATTGGGCTTGGCCCCATATCATTACCGCCAAAATCAGGTCGTGCATCTACATTTACAATATGGCCACGATCATTTTTTAATTCGAAGTGGAAATTTTCGTTTACTCTATTTAATGTTATTTTCATTGTATTTTTTTTGGTCGCGGATTCAACGGATTTTCAAACGCGGATTCAACGGATTTTTTATTTGTCTCCGATTTCTAAATTATTATTTCCGGATATATAATCTTCAATTATTTTTTTTGCTTGCTCAAAATCTGATTCGTCAACTTGCAACTTTACAGGATTAAAACCTCCCGAAGTGACAACCCAAGGCTCGATGCTTGACATGTATTCATTTTGGATGAAAACAGCAATTTCTTTTTCTTCCAATAAATTTCTAACATTCATTGCCTCGAAATAAGGCCCATTAAAGACTACTATCATATTTTTTTATTTTAGAACACCGATGACAAGGTTTTTTTAACGCTGCTTCAACGACTATTTATTTTTTTACTGAACACTCAAAACTGAACACTGAACACTCTTTCTACCCTTTCTCCGACAATCTCAAAATATCTCCAAAAACTCCTCTCGCTGTAACTGCCGATCCTGCACCTGCTCCTTGAATTACGATGGGTCTGTCACCATAAGATTCTGTGTATATTTCAAAGAAAGAATCGGAACCTTTCAATCCACCCAAAGCGGTATCCGAAGGTACGGAAACTAATTTTACTTCCAGATTTCCTTTGTCATTTTGCAAATCTCCCGACAATTCGCCAATGTATCTCAACACGTGATTTGGCTCTTGATCTTCTTTTATTTTGGCGTAAATCGGGTCAAATTCTCTTAATTTGGTTAAAAATTCAGAAGCACTTCCCTCACGCAAATGTTCTGGAATCAGGTTTTGAATGTCTATTTCTTCAAATTCGTTTTGCAAATCCAATTCTCTTGCCAAAATTAACAATTTTCTCCCTACGTCATTTCCGCATAAATCTTCTCTTGGATCGGGTTCGGTATAACCGTTGTCGATGGCTTCTTTTAGAATTTCGCTAAACGGAACGTCTTTTGCCGAGAAATTATTGAATAAATAACTCAATGTTCCGGAGAAAACTCCTTTTATTTTGGTGATATTTTCACCTGAAAGATGCAATAATTTTATGGTATCAATCAATGGCAATCCAGCTCCAACATTGGTTTCATACAAATAATTTTTTTGGTTCTCCGCCAATACTTTTCGCAAATCTTTATAAAATTTATAACTCAGGGTATTTGCCACTTGATTTGAAGAAATTAAGTCGAAACTATTTTCTGCCAATGTTACATAATTTTCCACAAAGCTGGAGCTTGCGGTGTTGTCAATAGCAATTAAATTCTCCAAGTGGTTTTCATTGGCGAAAGCGATAACATCATCAATCGTATAGGAGAAACCGTTGGTTTGAATCTCATTTTTCCAATTTGGGGAAACTCCGTTTTTGTTCAAAAGCAAATTCTTGGAATTGGCAATTGCAAAAACATTCAACTTAATATCTTTTCTTTTTTCGATAGCAGCAGCCGATTCTAAAATTTGATTAATCAAAGTTCCGCCAACCAATCCGTGACCGAAAATAGCAATATTTATTTTCTTAGAAACTCCAAAAATCTCTCCGTGAATCACATTTAGCGCCTTGTTTAATTGTGATTTTTTGACTACCAAACTCACGTTTTTTCCAGTAACCGTATTGTTGAAAAGAATTGGAATGACTTTGTTTTTTATCAAAGCCGTGTATGGTTTATGAAAAGTGCTCAAATCCTGACCAATAATCGAAATCACTGAAACATCATCGGTAATCGAGATTTTATTGACGTCTTTTGAATAGAAATCATTTTCAAATTCTTTCTCCAATTCAATCATTGCTTTTGTCGCTTGATTCGCGTTTACGACAAGCCCAATTCCTCTTTCTGAAGAACCTTGCGAAATGATGCTTACGCTGATATCATTGTCGCCCATCACTTTAAAAATACGCGCATCAACACCCGTTTTTCCTAACAAACCTCTCCCTTCAAGGTTTACTAAAGCTACATTTTCAAGAACCGAAAGTGTTTTAATTCCAACCGCATTTGATTTGGACGTGATTAAAGTACCTTGATTTTCGTGATTAAACGTGTTTAAAATTCGCAACGGAATATTTTTTTCCAATAAGGGAATTATAGTTTTGGCGTGCAAAATTGTGGTTCCAAAATTAGCTATTTCATTCGCTTCATTAAAAGACAAACGATCAATTTTTTTGGCATCAGGCACTAAATCTGGGTTGGCTGTGTGAATTCCGTCAACGTGGGTGTAATTTTGCAATTCTTCAGCATCGACATAATTTGCAATCAGGGAAGCGGTGTAATTGCTTCCGTTTCTGCCTAAAGTAGTGGTATCATTATTATTGTTGGAACCAATAAAACCAGTAATAATATTTACGGCATCACTATTTTGTTTGAAATAATTGACCACGTTTTTCTTGGAAACTTGTTCCAATGGCTGTGCATCTCCAAAATTAGAATCGGTTTTTATCAAGGCTCTTGTATCTACAAAACGTGCAGCGATTCCTTTTTCTTGTAACATTGCTGTTATCAATTTTGCCGACAGTAATTCCCCTTGAGACAGCACTTGATCTTTTATTTTTTCACTATAATCACCAATCAAGCTTACCCCTTCAAAAAGCTTGTCTAAAATGGCAAATTCTTCCGACAAATCGACTTTGTAATTGTCTTGCTGATAGCTTTTGAAACTTTCTAACAACGGTTTATAATTGCCATTTTTAACAGCAATAGTCAAAATATCTTCTAATTCATCCGTTGCATTACCTCTTGCAGAAACAACAACTGCTATATTTTCGTTTTTGCTTTTTTTATCGATAATAATATCTAAAACTTTGTTTATCCCTTCACCGTTGGCCATTGACTTTCCGCCAAATTTCAATATTTTCATTTTGTTTTTTTTATTTTTAAAAACGACATCAAGTAAATTGTTTAATTGTTCGTATTCCATTAAAAAAGCATCGTGTCCGTGTTGCGAATCGATTTCGCTATAAAAAACATTATGCTTAAACTTTTTGATTTGGTGGTAGGTTTCCCTGTTTTCATTCGCTGTAAAAAACAAATCAGAATTAATACCAATGATATAGATATTGGCATCCACTTCGGAAATAACATTTTCGAAAGTCGTTCTACCTCTAGTAATATCAATGGTTTTTAGCAACTGATTCATCATTTTGTAAGCCGAAAGTTGAAAACGTTTTTGCAATTTCACGCCGTGATGATTGAGCCAACTTTCAACCTGAAAGGATTCGGTGGAATCAGTTGAAGTCCTTTGAAATTTTTCTTTAAAAGACTCGGGAGTCCGGTAACACAACATAGCGTGAATCCGAGCGTCTTCGATGGGTTTAGAGGAATTGCAAAGAATTTTTTCTTGAAGGTAACAATTGGCGATTAACCAATCTGTCGATTTCCAATCAGAAGCTATCGGAAAAAAATTATGAGCCAATTTAGGTGCAATAGCAACCATTTCCCAAGCAATTCCACCACCAATAGAACCTCCGATGATGGCGAATAAATCTTTAACTTTAAGAAATCTTATGCCTTCTAGAAAAAGTCTGGCAATATCTCGTGCCGTAAAATCCAAATAATTTTCGATATAGGTTTTATCGAAACCATTTCCAGGAACATTGAAAGCTAAAATGGTGTATTTGTTTGTATCGATTGTCTTGTTCTCTCCAATAAGATTATTCCACCATCCGGTTGAACCAAGAACTTGGGAGTTTCCGGTCAAGGCGTGATTCACCAAAACGATGGGTGCCGTATTTAAAACTGGACCAAAAACTTGATAACTTAAGTTTATAGAAGGAATAACCACACCACTTTCGGTGGTGAAATTTTGTAATTTAATAGATGTTGGTTTATTTTCCAATATTCAAATCTTTTGTGTTGTATTGATTTGTGTTTGGAAATATTAGAAAGAAAGCTAGAAGTAAACTAGAAGAATTCTTGTTGTTATCTTTTCCCGATGTAATGGGATAGAATGTAGCACCTTTCGATTTTGGCGTAGGTTGCTAAGCTTTCATAGGGTCTATTCCCTCGAGCTTTCTTTATAACATTTCAATACAGTTGTGAACTTTAAGGTACAAATTAACTACTATTTTTTTAAACAACCAAATTTTAAATTGATTGGTTTTTTATTAAAATGAAGAATAGCATCAGAAAGCGCCTAGAAAAAGACACTCACTGATGCTTAGTAAATCAATTTTTTAATCCAATTTTCATTAGATAAAAAGTGTATCATTTTCCTCAGAATACATTTGAGACAATAAAGAATTTGATGTTTTGTTTTTATTTGAATCTTGTTTTGAATTTAGTCCAAACTTAGTGTAGGTTAATTCCAAGTTGCCTTGATTTAAAGTATTTGATTTATGAACTATATTGAAAATTTTAAGGAACTCAACTGCTTTTGATAAAAATTTTAGTGTTTTCATAATGTTTTACTTTTATATATTCTGTCCTTTTTACTTTAAAACATATTGAATTCAGTTTTCCCAAGTTCAAATATGTTGCTTTTTATACTTCTAAATTTTCGAAAACGGTTTTTAAATCTGCCTTTAAATCTTCGATATCTTCAAGCCCGACTGACAATCTTATTAAATCCTTGGTTACTCCCGTTGCAACTTGCTCATCATCTGACAACTGTTGATGCGTTGTACTCGCTGGATGGATAATTAAAGATTTTGTGTCTCCAATATTGGCTAAAAGCGAAAATAACTTCGTTTCGTCAGCCACTTTCTTGGCGGCTTCATAACCTCCTTTAAGTCCGAAAGTTAGCAAACCGTTTTGTCCTTTAGGTAAATATTGTGTTGCCAAATCGTAATATTTACTAGACTTTAATCCTGGATAATTGACCCAAGAAACTTGGTCTTGATTTTCTAACCATTGGGCTAAAGCCAATCCGTTTTCGCTATGCTTTTGGACACGAATCGGTAAGGTTTCGAGTCCCTGAATAATCTGGAATGCATTAAACGGACTCAAAGCTGCACCGTAATCTCGCAGGCCTTCTATTCGA
Source organism: Flavobacterium psychrophilum (assembly GCA_945897545.1). Lineage (GTDB taxonomy): Bacteria > Bacteroidota > Bacteroidia > Flavobacteriales > Flavobacteriaceae > Flavobacterium > Flavobacterium psychrophilum_L. Next base: position 25,993 of record CAMDGJ010000005.1, on the reverse strand, counting down.
ACTTTGGCAATGAAAGCGGCATTCCCTAGAGCTTCGTGATAAACCAATCCGTGATAAGCTGCCGATGGCTCTGTAAATTCAGGAAATCTTCCGCTACTCCAATCGAATGTTCCGGCATCAATGACAGCTCCACCAAGCGAAGTTCCGTTACCAGCAATATATTTGGTCAAGGAATGAATTACAATATTGGCTCCGAACTCAATTGGATTCAACAAATAAGGCGATGGAACTGTGTTATCAACAATAAATGGAACTTTAAACGCTTTGGCTTCCGCCGAAATGGCTTTCAAATCCAAGACGTCTAATTTTGGATTTCCTAAACTTTCTGCAAAGAATACTTTGGTGTTTTCATTGGCTGCTTTGGTAAAATTGCTTGCATCTGATGGATCTACAAACGTAGTTGTGATTCCCAATCTTGGCAAAGTGGCTTTCAACAAATTATAGGTTCCACCATATAAACTGTTTGAAGCTACGATATGATCTCCAGTCTTCAGTAAAACCAATAATGATGTAGCAATTGCGGCCGTTCCTGATGCAGTAACAACTGCCGCAATTCCGCCTTCGAGCGCTGCCAAACGTTGTTCTAGAATGTCGTTTGTAGGGTTATTTAATCGGGTATATATAAATCCTGCTTCGGCAAGTCCAAATAAATTGGCTGCATGATCCGAATTGTTGAACACGTAGGAACTGGTTTGGTAAATAGGCACCGCTCTGGTTCCTGCTGTTTTAGTAACGTCGTGACCTGCGTGTAATGCGTTTGTTGCGAATTTTGTAGTACTCATAATGAATTTATTTTAGAATTGTGATTTTAGATTTTAAACTGAATTCGTTCCAGTTTCATTTTATTTTAATTTTAGACTTTTAAATTTCCTGACTCTCAGGACAAAAACAAAAACCCTTTTAGACACATATCCAAAAGGGTTTTAAGTTTATAACTTATACTTTCGGAATCAACAGACACAAACACACATCATGGCTTTTGCGCAAATCATCGATTTGACATTGCATTTGATTATTTGTTGTTGCTTTTGATTGTTCATGGTAGTTTAGTTTGTGATTTTATAATATTTTTAAAAAAAGCCTCCTGTTTTGTGGGAGGCTTTTGCTATATATTTTTGATTTTAAATTTAAGCAATAAACTACCCTCAGGATTTTTCCTGCATTTGTTTTGAGATATTACATAAATTAGATTTCATCGCTTCATTGTTTAGCGAATCAAATATGCAACCTATTATTTAAAAAACCAAATTATTTCAAAAAAAAATAACATTAAGATAATCTAGTGTAATTTATAGCATTTCTCGATTAAAGGAATCATTCTGATTTTTAACACCAAAAAAAAGTTAAGATTAATTTACAATTCAAAATGGTTTCATACATTTGCACTCGAATATTAGAGGAAAAATTTGAACTGATTGCAACCTCGTTAAAAAAATGCTAAAGCAGGAACTCTTCTTTAGTATTTTTAAGCAATTTTTTTCCTCGCTTAATTTTAAAATTTATATTACTATGGCTTATTTATTTACGTCAGAATCTGTGAGTGAAGGACATCCAGACAAAGTTGCAGATCAAATCTCAGATGCTTTAATTGATAATTTCTTGGCCTTTGACCCTGAGTCAAAAGTAGCCTGCGAAACATTGGTAACAACCGGATTAGTTGTCTTGGCCGGTGAAGTTAAATCTGAAACCTATTTAGATGTTCAAACCATTGCCAGAGATGTTATTAAAAAAATTGGCTATACAAAAAGCGAATATATGTTTGAGGCTAATTCTTGTGGAGTGCTTTCAGCAATTCACGAACAATCAGCCGATATTAATCAAGGTGTTGACAGAGCAAATAAAGAAGATCAAGGAGCTGGTGACCAAGGAATGATGTTTGGTTACGCGACTAGTGAAACCGAAAATTTTATGCCACTTGCACTAGATTTATCCCATAAATTATTGCAGGAATTAGCTGTTTTACGTCGGGAAAATAATGAAATTACCTATTTGCGTCCAGATGCAAAATCACAGGTAACTTTAGAATATGACGACAATAACAAACCATCTAGAATTGATGCAATTGTAATTTCGACTCAACACGATGATTTTGATGAAGAAGCTGCGATGTTAGCTAAAATCAAAAGTGATTTGGTTGGGATTTTAATTCCAAGGATTATCAAAAGCAATCCGCAATATGCTCATTTGTTTAATAACAAAATTACCTATCATATCAATCCTACTGGGAAATTCGTTATCGGTGGACCTCACGGTGATAGTGGATTGACAGGAAGAAAAATCATTGTTGATACCTATGGTGGAAAAGGAGCTCACGGTGGTGGTGCTTTTTCTGGAAAAGATCCGAGTAAAGTAGATAGAAGTGCAGCTTATGCTACACGTCATATTGCCAAGAACCTTGTAGCAGCGGGCGTTGCCGACGAGATTTTGGTGCAAGTTTCTTATGCTATTGGAGTTGCAAAACCAATGGGAATTTTTATTGAAACTTATGGTACTTCAAAAGTGAATTTGACTAATGGCGAAATCGCGAAAAAAGTAGAAGCCATTTTTGATATGCGTCCTTACTTTATTGAACAACGTTTAAAATTAAGAAATCCTATTTATAGCGAAACAGCTGCTTACGGACATATGGGTCGTACACCTGAAACAGTAACTAAAGCTTTTTCGGCTCCAGGTGGTTTAACCAAAACGATAACGGTAGAATTGTTTACTTGGGAAAAATTAGATTTCGTAGATGAAGTGAAAGCTGCATTTGGACTGTAAAATTTAACCGCAAAGAACACAAAGTTATACGCGAAGTTCGCAAAGAAATTAAGCCGTCTCAAAACATAATTTGAGACGGTTTTTCTTTGGTTATATTTCATTTTACTATCTTTAACAGTAAATAAGCCAAGAATTATGTCGAAATTTCCTTCACTTCAGAATGTCCTACATGCAACTCAAAAAACCATTTTGAGATTTCCATTAGAGATTACTACAACCATTTGTGGAACCATTTACGCCATTTTACTTGTTAATGATGAAAACAGCGATTCCACGGAATTATTTGTGAAAGTTATGATGAGTTGCTCATTATGCCTAGTCTTGTTTCTATCTATAAGTTTGTTTTTCTTTGCTTCTAATAAAACTAATCTAGTCCGTTTTTTGACAAGTTTAGCACTTGGAAGCTTAGTATTTGCTTTTGTTTTTAGTTTTAAGAAGGAAGTTACGGAAGTTGAAATTCAACAGTATATAGTGCTCAACATTGCTTTGCATTTGCTGGTTTCTTTTGCTGGTTTCTTGCCAAAAAAATACCATCAGGATGAATTTTGGGAATTCAACAAACGACTTTTTCTGCGTATTTTAATTTCCGGGATTTACAGCGCAGTACTTTATATCGGCTTGGCTTTGGCAGTTACCGCCTTAGAAAAATTGTTTAATGTTGAAATTACTGATAAAATTTATGGCTATTTATTTGTCATTATTGCAGGAGTTTTCAATACTATTTTCTTTTTAAACGGAGTTCCTAAAATCAACAACAATGAAAATCCTTTAAAATTAAGCTATCCGAATGAGCTTAAAAACTTTACACAATATGTTTTATTACCGCTAATTAGTCTATATCTTGTTATTCTAATTTGCTATGAGGCAAAAATCCTGATTACGCTTTCGTTACCTGTTGGCTGGGTTTCCTATCTTGTTTTGGTATTTGCTGTTTTCGGAATTCTTTCTTTTCTGTTAGTTCATCCTATAGCTGACGAAAATGGAAATCTTTGGATGCGAACCTTCAATCGCTGGTTTTATTTTTTAATGGTTCCGTTATTGGGGCTGCTGTTCTGGGCAATCTTGTACCGCATCCATCTTTATGGATTTACTCACGAACGATATTATGTTTTACTGTTATCCATTTGGCTAACAATTGTTGTAGCCTATTTTTTAATTCAAAAGCAACCCAAAATTAAATTCATTCCTATTAGTTTATGCACTGCGGCTTTACTGTCAATTGTTGGGCCGCAAAGTGCCGATAGTATTTCAAAAAATAGCCAGCTTTCCAGATTCGAAATCTATATGCAAAAAACAGAAAAAGTAAAACTTACTTTCGAACAGGAACAAGATTTAAGTAGTATTGTAGATTTTCTTGCGAAGAATTATGGCGCGGATATTCTAATTCCGTGCACAAAAGACAAGTTAACTTTATTACTTAAAAAAGACAAAACTCCCGAATCTTCGAAAATTATGAAGGCGTTGGGTTTCCACTACCGATACCAATATGACAAAATAGTAAACAATGAAAATGATACTGATTTTTATTATCATTTATACAATAATGAACAACAAACTATAGAAAACATTCACGGATATGATATCGCCTTCTCTATTGGAAACAATGAAAATTTAGATTGTGATAAATGTATTAACATCAATAACAAAAGCTACTCTATTGTTTCAACTAAAAAAGACTACGGATTCGACTTACAAATCAATCAGGAAGTAATTCCGATAAAAATTGTTGATTTTGTAAATGAAAATCCTGCTTTCAGCCAAAATAAAAATCAAAAGATTATCCAAAAAATAGAATCTCCAAAGTATAGCATTTTGATTACTTATCTCACTGCAAATGGCAAAAAAGAAGGAAAGAAAAAAACTTTAAACCAATACCGCATCAAAGTACTAGTGAGCATAAAATAATTATCGTTTTTGGAATTTTAGCATTGATTACTTCACTATACTTTTATTTTAATTGGAGTTTTGTGAACTTAGTTTGTAATAAATAGAGCGATTAGCTTCTAAATATTATACTTCACAGAAAAAATTAAATAGTGGGGCTGCACTGTATATTGCGAGGTTCTAGTAGAAAATTGCGAGAAACTATCATCGTTTATGGAGGTTGTATTCAAAACATTTGTTCCATTAATTTTATATTCAAACTTACTTCCCTTTTTTTGGTTAATTAGGCGTGCACCAAGAAAATCGTGGGTATTGTCAACATTTTTTGCAGCATTGTAATAGGGAAAAAATTCATATTCAGCCACGAACGAAAAACTGTCTAAAAAGTAGTAATCTAATCGCGCAAAAGGCTTGTTAGTATAAAAAAAATTGCCGTCGTAATTGTTAATTAGAATATTGTATCCAAGCTCTACATTAGGTATATTCTTAAAATTTGTAGCCGTTTTTAGTGTGTAACTTTGCGTAAAACTTTCAGCGGCGGTCACTACGGTATTTTGTATATTATTGAATAAAGACCAGTTTATATTTGCAGCAATTGACGCTTTATAGTTTTTTAAGAACGAACGGCCATTCCTTGAAAATCTTGTGCCCTAATTTCACAATGAACTGACAAGATTAAAGCAATTGAAAAAATAAGTTTAGACATAATTTTAGCTTTAAGTTTTAGTTAATGAAGCGATTTACACTTTTCCCATTTGCTAAAAGTTTAAACCACTTCAACAAATATGACTCTTTAAAAGTAACATTGCTACAATTTATTTGTTAAAAATATTATAATAAGACCACCTATATTTAAAAAGGTTTAACGTAATTTGGCTATAATTTGAAATGAATACAACTATCGCCAAATTCAAATGAATAACCTACCCATTATTATGAGTAAAAAAATATTCCTCTTTTTCTTTTTTTTACAGTTGACTGCGATACTTGCGCAAGAGCAAAACCTGAAAGTAGAACTCGCGTCAACACAAAAAACTGATGCCGATGTATTTGTGGGTTTTGGTAGAATGGGGAACCTCTATTATCTTAAAAATAATGTTTTTTATTCGCAAAATAAGAAAGAATCGTGGCAATATAAAAACGTTTCACTGGGAAAACCAACTAAAATAGACATACAAAATCCCTTGAAAATCATGTTGTTTTATGACAATTTCAACACTGTAATAATGTTGGATAATCAATTAAATGAAACTCAAAAAATTAATTTTTCAGAAAAGGATGTCCCAATAGTTGCTGCGGCAGCAGGGAATGCTTCACAAAATAGACTTTGGATTTATAATAGTTTAACCCAACAAATTGGCCTTTTTGATTTTTTAAAAAACACGTTTCAATCCATTACACCCTCCATTCAAGGGAATTTAAAACATTATCAATCTGATTTTACCAAATTTCATTGGATTGACACTGAGCTGAATTGGTATTCTTGTGATGTTTTTGGTAAAATTACAAGTATAGGTAAAATTTCAAATTTTGACCAAATTCAAATTATTGACAGTACTGAATTAATTTTTGCGAAAGACGGAAGTTTATTGCTGCAGGATTTAAAAAAGAATAGTATTTACACTATTGAAAATATAGAAAAATCATTTATTAATTTCTTCTACAAAGACCAAATTTTGTCTATTTTTACCAACCAAGAAATTACAAATTATAAAATCACGAAACCATAATGCATATAGCAGTAGCAGGAAACATAGGCGCAGGAAAAACGACATTAACCCGATTGTTGGCTAAACATTTTAAATGGGAACCGCATTTTGAAGACGTGGTGGACAATCCATACTTGGACGATTTTTATCATCAAATGGAACGTTGGTCATTTAATTTACAAATTTATTTTCTGAACAGCCGTTTCCGTCAGGTGCTACAAATTCGTGAAAGCGGTAAAAAAATCATACAAGACCGAACTATTTATGAAGATGCAAACATTTTTGCACCTAATCTTCACGCTATGGGATTAATGACCAACCGTGATTTTCAAAACTACTCCTCTTTATTTGAGTTAATGGAATCTATGGTGGAGGCTCCTGATTTGTTGATTTATTTGCGTAGTTCTATCCCTAATTTAGTTGGACAAATTCACAAACGCGGTCGCGAATATGAAAACACCATTTCCATCGATTACCTCAACCGTTTAAATGAACGTTACGAGGCTTGGATTCAAACTTATAACAAAGGAAAATTATTGATTATCGATGTGGACAATATTAATTTTGTAGACAATCGTGAGGATTTAGGAATGATCATTAATAAAATCGATGCTGAATTGAATGGATTATTTTAGAACGAAGATTGTACAAATTAAAACTAAAAGATTAAAACATAAAATGCCTTGCAATTTCAAGGCATTTTATGTTTTATTAACCTTTGTCAAAGTTTAATACTTTAAAAAAAGGGTATAAGAATTATTTCATAGACTCCACTTTAGACTTAACTTCTTCTAAAGAACCTTCAAAAACCTGAACGTTTACCTTTCCTTTTTCGGAAGTGGTAACTGTGGCATTTGCTTTTCCGTCTTTGTTAGTGATTTCAACTTTAACGTTTTGCTCCAGCGCTTCCATTTTAGCACAACACGCTTTTTCAGCTGTTGGAGCGATATATTTTCCGTTGGCATCATATTGTGACATACAGATTTCTCTTTGCTCTGGCGTACATCCATTTTTGTCACACATTTTAGCGCATTCATCTTTTGTCATTGTAGCACATTTTGACATATCGCAGTTGACGTTCATTCTTCCTGATTTGATCTCCATTTTGACATTCGTCATCTTGACTTCAGAATGACTTCCGCTTCCTAAAATTGGAGCAATAACCAATCCAATCAAACAAGTTAATTTTATTAAGATGTTCATCGAAGGACCAGAAGTATCTTTAAATGGATCGCCAACAGTATCTCCGGTTACCGCTGCTTTATGAGCATCAGAACCTTTGTATGTCATTTCACCATTAATCATAACACCGGCTTCAAAAGATTTTTTTGCGTTATCCCAAGCGCCACCAGCATTGTTTTGGAATACCGCCCAAAGCACACCCGAAACGGTAACTCCAGCCATATACCCACCCAACATTTCAGCAATTAACTGATTGTTATCTCCGTATACTAATTTACCAAGTAAAACAATTGCAATTGGGAAACCAATAGTCATAATTCCTGGCAGCATCATTTCGCGTAAAGCGGCTTTTGTAGAAATATCAACACATTTAGCGTACTCTGGTTTTCCCGTTCCTTCCATAATTCCGGGAATTTCCTTAAACTGTCGGCGTACTTCATACACCATATCCATCGCGGCTTTTCCTACTGAATTCATTGCTAAAGCAGAAAACACTACAGGTATCATTCCACCCACAAATAACATGGCTAATACTGGTGCTTTGAAAATATTAATTCCGTCAATGCCAGTAAATGTTACATAAGCAGCAAATAAGGCTAAGGATGTTAATGCAGCAGAAGCGATTGCAAAACCTTTTCCCGTTGCAGCAGTTGTGTTTCCTACAGAATCCAAAATATCTGTACGTGTACGAACTTCTTTGGGTAATTCACTCATTTCAGCAATTCCACCAGCGTTATCAGATATTGGTCCGAAAGCATCGATTGCTAATTGCATTGCCGTCGTTGCCATCATAGCAGAAGCAGCGAGAGCCACACCATAAAACCCTGCTAAAGCATAAGAAGTCCAGATTGCTGCAGCAAATAACAAAACTGTTGGGAAAGTAGAAATCATTCCTGTTGCCAGACCAGCAATTACATTAGTTCCAGCTCCAGTTGAAGATTTTTGTACAATCGCCAAAACCGGTTTTGTACCTAAACCTGTATAATATTCGGTTACTGATGAAATAGCACCACCAACAACTAGACCCACTAAAGTAGCGTAGAAAACTCTCATTGAAGAGATTTGTTGCGCGCCTTCACCGAAGAATTCCATTGTCATTATAGCTGGTAACATTAAGTCGACTAGAAAGTAACAAGCAATTGCTGTTAATGCTATAGAAAGCCAGTTTCCAATGTTTAATGCTTTTTGAACTTGTGCTTCTTTTGCATTATCGTCAGAGATTCTGACAACCATTGTACCGATAATCGAGAATAAAATTCCGAAACCAGCAATTGACATTGGCAGTAAAATTGGTCCAATACCTCCAAAAGCATCTTGAATGTTTCCACCCATATCTTTAATTACATAATTCCCCAAAACCATTGCAGCTAAAACTGTAGCAACATAAGAACCAAATAAATCTGCACCCATTCCTGCAACGTCACCTACGTTGTCACCAACATTATCTGCAATTGTAGCAGGGTTTCTTGGATCATCTTCGGGAATACCAGCCTCAACTTTACCCACTAAATCAGCTCCAACATCGGCAGCTTTTGTATAAATTCCACCACCAACACGAGCTAACAATGCAATAGATTCAGCTCCAAGAGAAAAACCTGCTAATGTTTCTAGAACAATAGTCATTCCCTCAGTATCTGTCCAGACACCGCCCATAAATATATTATAGAATAAAATAAAGAAAGAAGTTAAACCTAGAACTGCTAGACCTGCAACTCCCAATCCCATTACGGTTCCACCGCCAAAAGAAACTTTCAAGGCTTGTGGCAAACTCGTACGAGCAGCTTGTGTTGTTCTAACATTTGTTTTCGTTGCGATTTTCATTCCCATATTCCCGGCCAACGCTGAAAAGAAAGCTCCAAAAATAAAGGCAACAACTATTAACAAATGCGTTTTTACTCCCGGAATAAAAGTAATTCCTGCTAATGCAATACTTGCAATAACCACAAATATTGCCAATAATCTATATTCGGCTTTAAGGAAAGCTAATGCACCTTCATATATATAATCTGAAATCTCTTTCATTTTGCCGTCTCCAGCATCTTGTTTCAAAACCCAACTTCTTTTAATGGCCATAAAAGCGAGGCCAATTAAGGCCATAATTATTGGCACATAAATCATTAATGTATTCATAAATATAAATTTTTTTAAAATTTTCAGGGTACAAAAGTACAAATCTAGTGCGCAAACGTACTATAATGAAATTAAAAAAGCAATATTCTAATACAAGAATATTGCTTTTTATGAAAAAATAACCTAAAAAATTATTTAATACTAAATAATCCTTCGGGTTTATTTGGAATTTGATTAAAGCGCTCCGTGCATTCTTCAATGATTGCTAAGGCCTCGCTCAAGTCTCCCCAACCTTCCACGTCAACTACTTTATTTTCAAGGTCTTTATATACTTGAAAGAAATGTTCGATCTCTTTTAATAGATGCGGATTAATATCTGATAAATTATTCAACGAATTCCAAATAGGGTCTGAGACCGGTACACAGATAATTTTTTCATCAGGTCCTTTATCATCTGCCATGTGGAAAACACCTATAGGTTTTACTTCCATAACACAACCCGGAAAAGTTGGTTCATTTATTAAAACCAAAACGTCTAAAGGGTCGCCATCCAATGCTAAAGTTTCAGGGAAAAATCCGTAGTCTGCCGGATACATCATAGAAGAGAACAACATTCTATCAAAACGTATTCTTTTTATTTCAAAATCATATTCGTATTTGTTTCTACTTCCCCTTGGAATTTCGATTAAAACATCGAAAGTAGCTATTTTGTCTGCTGCCATTTTGGTTTATTATTTTCTATGTTAATGTCTACAAAAATATATAAACTTTAGCGCTTCTCAACGAAAAACTGGTTTTATCGTCTATTACGATTTCGGAGAAATAAATATGCAATTAATAAATTACCTTTCTATTCCTTTTACTCAAATAATAATGCCATAACAAAAAGGTTGCCGCAGAACGATTTGGACTCCATTTCGTGACATATTCCTGTATTTCTAATTTATCGTGTATGTTGAGCAACTCTTTTATTGTATTTACTACTGCAATATCGCCAAGTGGAATAATATCACGCGCTTGAAGCGAAAACAACAAATAAACATCGATGGTCCAATTGCCAATGCCTTTGATTTTGATTAATTCCTCCCGAACTTGTGCAGAAGATTTAGTTGCTAAACTTTCAATATCAATATGATTGTTAATTATTGAATTTGATAACGCCTTAATATAGGATGTTTTTTGTCGGCTTACGCCAAGACTTCGAAATTCTTCGTCAGATAAAGAAATCAGCGATTCCGGAATAAAACTAGGTTGTGTTGCTTTTAATTTAAGAAAAGTTGCCTTGGCCGAATCTATAGAGACTTGTTGCTCCAGAATTAAAAGTACCAAAGTCTCAAAACCTTGAGGCCGCTTCGGGATTATTGGCATCCCATATTTTTCAATTATTAATTTAAAAACAGGGTCTTTTTCTGAAAGATATTTGACGGCTTCTTGCATAATGTTGTTTTTTAGCCCTGATGGAAATGGAAAGCCTTTTGAGAAAAAGGGTTAATTTTTGTTGAGCTATAAAAGCGACCAGCGGAAGCTCTTTATGGCTCTTACAAAAATAGCCGTTTTTGAGAAAGCTTGAAATGTACAGCAGGATAGGCTTCTAAAAAAAGAACCCAAAAGAAATTTTTGTAGCAAATTTATTAGCATCCGGCATATCGAGATAACTACCTCTCCAAGAAAAATCTACACGAAAGAATTTAAAAATATTCCCAACACCTGCACTATATTCCCAATAGACTTTGTCAGGTGCATTGTATACTAATCCCGAAGCATTTATGACCCTGTTGTCATCCGATACCGTTCCGTAAATTGATCTAAAACCAATATTCTCACGCCAATTTAGTTTTCGCATAAATGGAATTCTGGCAAAAAACCTTCCGTGAAAATCGTGATCCCATTTGAAAGTTACATATTGATCGGTAACAAACTCATAAAATTGGAGATTGTTAAACGTATTTGCTATATTAAAAAATGATTGATTTCCAGGCACAACACTCATCAAACCTAATGGAATATAGCCAAAGGTCTTGCCGGCTTCAATTGTAATATTTGACCTCCCCAATGGCCCAATAATTATGGGTTGATTGTAGTAAAACTGAAGTTTCTTATAATTAAAATCGCTTGAAAATAAGCTTTTAAATCCCTGACTATAGGTCACAAAAAAGCTGCTAAAGGGACTATCAGTATTATCCCTTTCGACGCCAAAAGCAATAGGAACCCTATTAGGAGTATATTCAAGCTGGAGATTAACCTCAGATTGTTTTACTTGACTTTGAATAATTGTCTGCGATAAGTCAGTATAATAATCTAAACTAAATTCCGGTGAGGCCGATACTAGTGTTCGATAGGAGACTCCTGTCGAAAAGGTTAAATTTTTTATAGGTTCTATTTCGACTTGAACATTACTCAAATTGACGTTGGTCAGGTTATTATTAACCCCAACAACTAACAATCCTGAGGAGGCAAAACTTCGTCCAACAATATCATTTGTTGTCGTGAGTGAAGCTCCAATTTGTTCTATATCTCTTCTATTTCCTGCTGATATAATTATTCTTTTTTTGGGGTCTACCATCCATTTACCCGTAACTCCATATTTGAATTTATCATCTTTAAATCCATAAGCAAGATATGCTTGCACTCGCCAAGGATCATTAGGGCCAAAATAGGTTCTAGCTCCGACTCTCAATCGCAATCCTTCGACTGAATTCTGTCCAATTAATGAGTAAATAGATCCGTAATCTAAATTGCCAAAATTCAAAAAACCACTATTTAATACTTCTACTAAACTATATAATTGCCGGAATTTCTTGACTGATTGCAAAGTGTCTAACATTTTATAAACGCCTTTCTCGTCTTTAGTCAGGCTTTCGAACCGATTTTCGTCCCAATATTCATTGGATTTATTGTATACCTCTTGATCTAAATAATTGACTTCTTCGCGGTAAAATTTTTCAGGTTTTTCGATATTAAATTGATGTCCTCTGTAAAAAGTAGTTCGTTTGCCATAAACCCCTTTCGACTTATCTTGTTTATTTAAGGCAAAATCAGTCATCATATAATCTTTGGTCATCAGAAAGATAGAATCATTCATCACTTCAAATTCCTGCTCGATATAAATATCTTTTACCCAGTTGATATTGGCACTTTTGGTGGCAGCCAAATTGATGTTTTTTATAGCAAAAGTGGTGTCGCTTACCCAAAAATCTCCTTTAAAAGTCAATTCGTTTTTACGTCTTGGATAAAATACAATATTGTAACATTTTTTATTTTCTATATAAGAACTATCTCTTAAAACATAATTATAAACATCAATTCCTGTTGTAGATAAAGGGCTCGTAAAACTTTTGTCAAAAAAGGTCAGGTAGTTGTCATAAACATTAAAGGTGGTATATAAATCATTAACAAAAGCTAAAATTTGTTGGTTACCATTAAACCCAGAAGTTTTATTAGCCTTTGTTTTTTCTTTTATTTTTTTTAATTTGTTATCTCCATAAACATCTAACAAAGCTTCGTTTATAAAAATGGGCAAATACGTTTTTCCTGTAATCTTTGAGGTGTCTACTTGTTTAAAAATAAATTCCATTCCTTTGAATAGTTTATTTTTCATATAAGTAGTGTCAATAGTATTTAAGTCGAACTCTATTTTTTCGTACTTTTCCATTTGGTATTGGTCAAACATATTGAGACCATTTTTACGTTTTCTTTCCCAAATTTTTCTAAGAATATCAATCGCTGGATTGTCCTTTTTAGATGTTTTCCCCCTGTAAACAACAACTTCATTTAAACTTTCTATATTCTTTAATTGAATTTTTAGATTATAATTGACTGATTTCTCCAATTCGAATTCCCGATCTGAAAATCCTACTGATGTAAGTAAGATTGTGGTATAGGTTTTTGAAGATTCTAGATAAAAAATTCCATCTTCATTGGATACAACACCTTCATTAGAATTTTTGAAAGCTATGTTGGCAAAAGGAACAGGAAGATTTGCTTTGTCTACAACGACACCGCTAACTTTAGTTTGAGCAAAAACAATACTTGTCAAAGCAGACAAAAAGAACATAAGAAGTAGTATACTTTTTTTCATAATCAAAAAAACTTCATCGAATTTAGAATTCTGATGAAGTTTGAAATGTAGTTATTGCAATAATAAATTGACAAATTTTCAGGGTTTGAAAGCTGAGAACTTAAAAACCAATTGATTATTTATTCATTACTTTTTTTACAGCTTTTACGACATCGTTAGCATTTGGCAACCATTCTTTCAGCAATACAGGTGAATAAGGAGCTGGAGTATCAGCAGTTGTGATACGTTGAATTGGCGCATCAAGAAAATCAAAAGCACGTTCTTGAACCATGTAGGTTATCTCTGACGAAACACTTGCAAATGGCCAAGCTTCTTCAAGAATCACCAATCTATTTGTTTTTTTAACCGAAGTCAAAATCGTTTCATTATCCATGGGACGAATGGTTCTCAAGTCGATAATTTCACACGAGATTCCTTCTTTTGCCAGTTCATCGGCGGCAATGAAAGCTTCTTTGATGATTTTTCCAAAAGAAACGATGGTTACATCCGTTCCTTCGCGTTTCACATCAGCAAGTCCTAGTGGAATAGTATATTCACCATCTGGCACTTCTCCTTTGTCACCATACATTTGTTCTGATTCCATAAAAATAACTGGATCATTATCGCGAATAGCTGATTTCAAAAGTCCTTTTGCATCATAAACATTTGATGGAACTACCACTTTTAAACCTGGAGTGTTAGCAAACCAATTTTCAAAAGCTTGTGAATGTGTGGCTCCTAATTGTCCTGCAGAAGCTGTTGGACCACGAAAAACAATAGGGATATTAAATTGTCCACCTGTCATTTGACGCATTTTGGCAGCATTATTTATAATTTGGTCAATTCCAACTAAAGCAAAATTAAAAGTCATATACTCCACAATTGGTCTACAACCATTCATTGCTGAACCCACTGCAATTCCGGTAAATCCAAGTTCAGCGATTGGTGTATCGATAACTCTTTTTTCACCAAATTCAGCAAGCATTCCTTTAGAGGCTTTGTAAGCGCCATTATATTCGGCAACTTCTTCACCCATTAAGTATATCGACTCATCGCGACGCATTTCTTCACTCATCGCTTCGCAAATTGCCTCTCTAAATTGTATTGTTCTCATAGTTGAAATATGTAGTGTGTTATTTTGAATGGCAAAAATAATTATTTTAAATCACTTAAGAGCATAAATTGGGTATAAAATAATACGGTTCTAATCATACAATCAGCCATTTCTAACTATTACTCTTGGAATCATGAAATGCACGTTATATAATAGGCGAATAACAAAAACGTAATAGTACTAAAAAAATATTATGCATGCATAGTATATTATTTAGATTATTTATTCTAATTTTGCGAAAGAAAATCAAAATATAAAATACATAACTATGAAAATATTAGTATGCATCAGCCACGTTCCTGATACTACCTCAAAAATTAATTTCACCAACGGTGATTCTCAATTTGATACTAATGGTGTTCAGTTTGTAATCAATCCAAATGATGAATTTGGCTTAACCCGAGCTGTTTGGTTTCAAGAACAACAGGGAGCATCTATTACAGTTGTCAATGTTGGCGGACCAGAAACAGAGCCTACTTTACGAAAAGCTTTGGCCATAGGTGCAAACGACGCGATTCGAGTAAATGCTAATCCTACAGATAGTTTTTTTGTAGCCAAACAACTTGCCGAAGTAATCAAAAATGGTTCTTACGACATTATCATATCCGGCAAAGAATCCTTGGATTATAATGGAGGAATGGTTCCGGGAATGATTGCTGGACTTCTAGGGTACAATTTCCTGAATTCTTGTATCAGCATAATCGTAGAAGGAACAAACGTAAAAGCAATTCGCGAAATAGACGGTGGAAAAGAAACAATAAGCACGAATTTACCCCTAATTATAGGAGGCCAGAAAGGTCTTGTTGAGGAGAAAGATTTACGCATCCCGAACATGAGAGGAATTATGACCGCAAGAACAAAAACATTAACCGTTATTGATCCTGTTGCAGTTTCGATAAATACTAAAGCGGTAAAATTCGAGAAACCAGCACCAAAATCTGCTGTGAAATTAATTAATGCCGATAATCTGGACGAATTAATAAACTTGTTGCACAACGAGGCAAAGGTAATTTAAGATTGCAGATTGCAGTCCCAAAGTTTCGGGAGCAGCGTTAGAATCTAAAATCGTTAATTTGAAACACAATATAAATCAAGTTTTTAGTTTCCAGATTCTGAAATCTGCAATCTAAAATCTAAAATCTAAAATCATTATGTCTATATTAATTTACGCAGAATCCGCAGAAGGAAAATTCAGAAAAGTAGCGTTCGAATTAGCCTCATATGCAAAAAAAATAGCCGAATCTCTAGAAACTACCGTTACAGCAGTGACGATAAATACTGGAGATGTTTCGGAATTATCAAAATATGGTGTCGACAGAGTCTTGAAAGTAACTAATGATAAGTTGTCTGGTTTTTCCGCAAAAGCCTATGCTGACGTCATCAAGCAAGCCGCTCAAAAAGAGGGTGCTAAACTAGTTTTACTATCCTCAACTACTGACAGTATTTATCTTGCTCCATTGGTTGCTGTTTCGCTAGAAGCCGGATTTGCTTCAAATGTAGTGGGTTTGCCTCTGAGCACATCTCCTTTTCAGGTGAAAAGAACTGCCTTTTCGAACAAGGCTTTCAACATTACTGAAATTAGCACGGACGTAAAAATTCTTGGTCTTGCCAAAAACTCGTATGGCATTTTCGAAAATGCATCAACTTTAGTAGAAGAAGATTTTAATCCAACTATTGGAGATAACGATTTTGGAATAAAAGTAGAATTTGTTGAAAAAGGTTCGGGACAAGTAACCATCGCTGATGCCGATATTGTTGTTTCGGCTGGTCGTGGATTAAAAGGTCCTGAAAATTGGGGAATGATTGAAGAATTGGCCAGCGTTCTAGGAGCGGCTACCGCCTGTTCAAAACCGGTATCAGATCTTGATTGGAGACCCCATTCAGAACACGTAGGTCAAACGGGGAAACCAGTTGCTGCAAATTTATATATTGCTATCGGAATTTCAGGAGCCATTCAACACATAGCAGGAATCAACTCCTCGAAAGTAAAAGTGGTCATCAATTCTGATCCAGAAGCGCCTTTTTTCAAAGTTGCCGATTATGGAATTGTAGGAGATGCTTTTGATATAGTGCCACAATTAATTGAAAAAATGAAGTCTTTTAAAGCACAAAACTAATAAATTTAGAATTCTCTACACCAAAATAGCTGCCTAAAAATAAGATAATCGTATCTTTGCTTTAGGTAGTTTTTTTGTTTGGTGTTTTTTGATTAAAATTGCATCCTTGTTTATAAAAACAAAAAAAACATCAATTTAAAGAATAATGTGCTTTTCAATTTTTCAAATATGAGCTTAGTCAAATTATCCATAAAAGGAATTTCTTATAGTCAAACCCAAAATGGTGCTTATGCACTGATTTTAAATGAAGTTGACGGCGAAAGAAAGTTACCCATAGTCATCGGTGCTTTCGAGGCTCAGTCTATTGCAATTGCTTTAGAAAAAGAAATAAAGCCACCTCGTCCGTTGACCCACGATCTGTTCAAAAATTTTGCCGACCGTTTCGATATTGTGGTAAAGCAAGTCATTATTCATAAATTAGTCGACGGCGTTTTTTATTCCAGCATCATCTGCGAAAGAGATAAAATAGAAGAAATAATTGATGCCAGAACATCTGATGCTATTGCACTTGCACTGCGATTTAACGCTCCTATTTTTACCTATAAAAACATTTTAGAAAAAGCAGGTATTTACTTGAAATCAAATCCGATGGAAACAGATAAAAATTCACAGGAAATTGATGATGTTTTTTCAAATCCTGAAACCTTCGGATTAGGCGAAGAAAGCAATACATCTGGTGAAACCTATTCAAAACATTCCCTGCAAGAATTAAATGATTTGTTAGATCAAGCTGTAGAACACGAAGATTATGAAAAGGCAGCCAAAATTAGAGATGAAATTTCGAAAAGATAGTTTTTAAGTTAGAGGTACGAAGTTAGAAGTGGGAAGTATGGAATTTACGATTATATGAGACAATATTTAGATTTAGTGCAACACGTTATGGAAAACGGTTGTCAAAAAGGAGACCGAACTGGAACAGGAACAAAAAGTGTGTTTGGTTACCAAATGCGATTTGATTTGGCAGAAGGTTTCCCGATGGTGACTACCAAAAAATTACACCTGAAATCAATCATATATGAATTACTTTGGTTCCTAAAAGGCGACACCAATATTAAATACCTGCAAGATAACGGAGTGAAAATCTGGGATGCTTGGGCGGATGAAAACGGTAATTTAGGCCCCGTTTACGGACACCAATGGCGCAATTGGAACAGCGAAGAAATAGACCAAATCGCAGAACTCATCAAAGAACTCAAAACCAACCCAAACAGCAGAAGAATGCTGGTTTCGGCTTGGAATCCAAGTGTTTTGCCGGACAATTCAAAATCATTTTCGGAGAATGTAGCCAACAATAAAGCGGCCTTACCGCCGTGTCACGCTTTCTTCCAATTCTACGTTTCTGAGGGAAAATTGTCTTGCCAATTGTACCAAAGAAGTGCCGATATATTTCTTGGAGTGCCATTTAACATCGCTTCTTATGCGCTTTTTACAATGATGATTGCTCAGGTTTGCGGGTTTAAAGTAGGTGAATTTATTCACACTTTTGGTGATGCACATATTTACAACAATCATTTTGAACAAGTGAAATTGCAATTGTCTCGCGAACGAAAACCATTACCAAAAATGATTTTGAATCCAGCTATAAAAGACATTTTCTCTTTTACTTTTGATGATTTCACGCTTGAGGGCTACGAACCACATCCTTTGATTAGAGGAAGCGTGGCTGTGTAATTTTAGTATATTTAATTTATCGAATCCTCGCACTTATCCACTTATATTCACATAAAAAAAAAGTATGTCTACTCCCGTTTCAGAATGTTTGTATTGTCAAAAAAACGAAAAATTACACAATTTAATGATTAAAATTTGTGATTTAAAAGTATCCCAATTATTCTTGTTTAAAGAGCAATCCTATACGGGTCGCTGCAATGTTGTCTACAAAGACCATAGCGTGGAATTTCACGAATTGAGCGATGACCAACGAAATGCCTTTATGCGCGATGTTGCAACAACTGCAAAAGCGATTGCAGCAGCATTCAACCCTACAAAAATTAACTATGGTGCTTATGCTGATACCATCTCTCATTTACACATGCACGTAGTTCCAAAATATAAGGATGCGTACGGTTTTGGAGGTGTTTTTGAAATGAACCCACAAAAAACTTATCTTTCAGAGGCTGAATATACTGCTTTAATCGAAAAAATAAAAGGTGGACTATAAATAGGCACTATCAGTCCAACACAATCTTCTTGTATCAAAATAGAAAATTCATCCTGTTTCAAACTATACGGATTTTAATTTTTTAACAAAAGAAGATTAAACAGTTAACACACCATTTTCTGCTCCTGCAAATTCATTCCATTTGAAATAATCTGCTTCGCTTTCGTTTATGTAAGTACCATCTACAAGATACTTGAATTCGTACGAGGCATCTTTTGCTAAATCGAAAACACCTTTAAAGGTTCCGTTTTTCAATTTTAACAACTCTCCATCAGCTGGATTCCAATTGTTGAAATCTCCAATTACTGATGCGCTATTTGCTTCCTTTGCTTTTACCGAAAATGTAACTTTACAAACCGGCTTTGTTTTTACAACTTGCTTCTTTATTGACATAACTGTATCATTTTTAGGATTATAAGCAAAGATATAGCAAATATTTAAAATTTAAAATTTCAGATTAATTTTTATGAGTATGGAAATAATACTAGTGCTTTTTAACCGTATTCATAAATATTTTTGCCGAAACTTTCAATACCTTAAATAGAAAGCGTTTTCTCTTTAAATAATGTTTGATTAATAATAATGTAAATTCAAAATAAATTTTATCTTTATAATCAAATTCTAGAAGTATGCAAAAAGAACAATACGAACTTTATGAATATGCCCGAAACAGGTTAAAACAAAAAAAAGGGCTCTATTTTCATTTTGTCTTATTTACGTTGGGTAGTATTTTTTTGTTTATCGCCAATCATTTTGAAGCGTTTGGTGTTAAATCTTGTTGGTGTATATGGGCAATTGCCCTCTGGGGATTTTTATTTATTTTACAATTTATAAAAGTATACATTACGGATCGCTTTATGAATAAGAACTGGGAAAGAGAACAAATTGATAAACTTGTTGCCAAACAACAAACAAAAATTGACCAATTATCAACTAAGATTGACGAAGATTCCTTTAAAAAACCTCTATAACAAATGATTATTTTGATTGCGGCAGTTGCCGAAAACTATGCGCTTGGAAAAAACAATGATTTGCTTTGGCATTTGCCGCTAGATTTTAAGCGGTTCAAAGAAATTACTTCAGGACATTATATAATAATGGGGAGAAAAACTTTTGACAGCTTCCCTAAACCACTACCTAATAGGACTCACGTCATTATTTCTCGGCAAATAGGCTTAAAACATGAAGGGTGTATTGTAGTCCAAGATTTAGAAAAAGCCATAGCGATTTGTCCTAAAAATGAAGACGTATACATAATAGGTGGTGGAGAGATTTACGCACAATCCATCCATTTGGCAGACCAACTCGATATTACACGAGTGCATCATTCGTTTGATGCCGATGTTTATTTTCCTGAAATTGAACCAGAAATTTGGGAGTTAATTTCCGAAACCTTTAATCCAAAGGACGAAAAACACCTGTTTGACTATACTTTCCAAAAATATACTCGGAAAAAATAAAATTTATTATCCAAAAATCTAGATTACCTTTGTCCCAAATTTTATTAAATGTCAAAAAATATAACTCCCTATAAAGATTCTAATCTAAGTAAAAAAGAACAAGTTGCGGCAATGTTTGACACTATTTCTGGTAATTACGATAATTTAAATCGGGTTATTTCGTTTGGAATCGACGTGAAATGGCGCAAAAAAGTGCTTCAAATTGTAGCTCAATCCAATCCTAAAATAATTCTTGATATTGCAACTGGAACTGGTGATTTAGCTATTTTGATGGCGCAAACCAATGCCGAAAAAATCATTGGACTGGATATTTCAGCAGGAATGCTGGAAGTAGGCAAGAAAAAAATTCTTGACAAAAACTTGTCCACAAGAATAGAAATGGTTTTGGCTGATTCAGAGAATATGCCTTTCGAGGACAACTACTTTGATGCTATTACTGTTGCTTTTGGTGTCAGAAATTTCGAAAATCTAGAAAAAGGATTGTCTGAAATTTTAAGGGTTTTAAAACCAAATGGTACTTTTGTTATACTTGAAACTTCGGTGCCAGATAAAATACCTTACAAACAAGGCTATACTTTTTATAGTGAAAACATCCTGCCAATCATCGGAAAATTATTTTCAAAAGACAATGTTGCCTACGGATATTTGTCAGAATCAGCGGCTGCATTTCCGTATGGAGAAGTTTTAAACAATATTTTGAAAAAAATTGGGTTTATAGATGTAGTTGCTTTGCCACAAACCTTTGGTGTTGCGACCATTTATTCCGCTTCAAAAATATAATATGTAATCGCTACCAAAAAAGAAGTTTGCAAAAACAAACACCTTTCAAGTTGTAGCGAATCCATAAGAAAAATAAATAGCATCGTCGCATGAAAAAAATAGCCTTCTTAATTTTATTAGTCACTGCGCTAAAAGTTCAGGCTCAGAGCCCTAATAATTTATTTGGTAGAGACCCCATTATCAATCTAGAAAATTTTCAAAAACAAAGGGTTTATTTTGGGTTTTACTTAGGACTTAATTCCTACGATTTCAAAATAGATTACAATACAGTTAGTGATGACATTCTTGTAACAAAAAGTACTGGTTTTAATGTTGGTCTTGTTGCTAATTTGAAACTTCAAGAATATGTAAGTTTACGATTTGAACCAGGGTTATATAACACTACTAGAGATTTGCAATATCCAGAAAGTTATTTCGAAGGAATGCCTCCGCCATCGCCTTCTGACATGTTGAGGCAAGTAAACAGCACTTACCTTCATTTTCCGTTATTATTAAAATTTTTATCGCTGAGAACAGGAAATATAAGGCCTTATTTGCTTGGGGGAGTTTCGGCTACGTTGAATTTATCTAGTAATTCAAAATCAATAGATGATAATTACCAGGATCGCTTTAGGGTTAAACCTTGGACAACAAATTATGAAGTAGGTTTTGGTATTGATATTTTTTCGGAATATTTTATCTTCTCCCCTTCTATTAGAGGTGTTTTCGGAATTAAAGATGAATTAATTCGCGACAATTATGATCCTGCTGGTCCTAGTCCGTGGACTGGAAATATTGAATCGTTAAAAACCAGAGCCTTTCTGATTAATTTTACATTTCACTAGAAAGTAGTGTTCAATGGTCAGCCTTGAGTGATCAGCAATGAAATACAACATAAATACTGACCACAAAAATACTGACCACTTTACACTAAAAGTCACCCTCTTCTAAACTCGCTCAGAACAATGGCTGTTGCGGTTGCCACATTCAAACTTTCTGTTTTTTGAACTGTTCCAAAACGAGGAATTGTAAGTCTATTTTTAATTAATTTTTCAAGTTCGGGTGAAATGCCGTTGGCTTCATTGCCCATAATAATAATTCCTTCTTGGGGTAAATCGCTTTTATAAATAGTATTTCCATCCATAAAAGTTCCGAAAACAGCCTGTTCAGTTTGACTAATGTAAAACTCTAAGTCCACATAATTCACATTGACTCTGGCAATGGAACCCATAGTGGCTTGAACCACTTTTGGATTATAAATATCAACAGTTTCTTTGGAACATAATAGTTGAGTGATGCCAAACCAGTCGCAAAGCCGCAATATAGTTCCTAAATTGCCTGGATCACGGATGGAATCAAGAGCGAGGATTAATCCCGATTCGATTATTTTTTTCTCGATTGGAATTCTAAAAACTGCCAAACAAGAATTTTGCGTTGCCAAAGCGCTAATTTTTTTCAATTCATTTTCGGAAATTAAGGTTTTTTTGTCCTGCGAAACTTCCTCAAAATCGTTCTGGGTAGAGTACAAATGAACCAATTCAAAATTTGATTCCACCAATTCTTGAATTACTTTTACGCCTTCGGCAAAAAACAATTGGTTGGCTGAACGCTGTTTTTTTTGCTGCAAACTCGTTATAAGCTTTATTTGGTTTTTACTAAGCATAAAATAATGTACTTTTGAATTAAATATTTCACGACACTTGAAAAAGATTAGTACAAAAATAGCAACATTTATTCTAATTGGTATAATTATCTCTGCATGTGACGCCGTAAAACGAGTTCCTGACGGCAAGCAGCTACTTATTGAAAATAAAATTGTAGTAAATAACAAATCCGTAAAGAATGATGAGGTTGTTAATCAGTTGTACCAAAAACCAAATAGTTCTATTTTGGGTTTTCGCCTAAGACTGAATTTATTTAATCTTGCAAATCCAAATCCAGACTCTTCCTATCAAGCTAAATTCAAGAATCATCCTGGCAAATATGAACAAAAATCAAAATGGTTGTCCTCAAAACAAGTCGACCGTTTAGGACAATCCTTTTGGTATCACGGAATTCATGATTTCTTAAAGAAAACTGGAGAAGCACCAGTAATTATTGACACTACAAGAACAAATAAGTCTGTTTCACGATTGAAATACTATTATTTTAGCGATGGCTTTTTTAGTGTGAAAGCAAATTATAAAATAGATAGCCTAACTGCTAAAAAGGCAAAAATTAATTATACAATTACGACTGGAAGTCCTTATTCATTAGATACATTAGCAACGTCTATTTCTACTCCGGTACTGGATTCAATGTATCAATCAAAAATATCCAACACTTTCTTAAAATCGGGAAATCAGTATAAAACATCAGATTTCGTAAATGAAAAAGACCGAATTTCTACTCATTTTAGAAACAATGGTGTGTATAATTTCCAACCCAATTATGTTACTTTTAATTTAGACACCCTAAACAATAATAATAAGGTCAACGTGGATTTAATCATAAAAGATTATGCTATTCAAGAAAATGACACCACTAGAACTGAACCTTTCAAAATATACAAAATAAGTGATGTCAATATTTATACAGATTATTCAGCAACCACGATCAATTCAAAAATTACCGACAGTACTTCCTATAATAATTTTCATTTGTACAGTCACACCAAATTAAAATACAAACCAAAATCTATTACCGATGCGGTTTTTATCAACAAAGGCGGTCTATTTGCTGATACTAAAACCGTTTTAACAACCCGATATTTGAACAATCTTAAAATTTTCAATTATCCTACCATTTTATATGAAGTAGACAAAAGAGATACAACAGCTCAATCGTTGATTGCAAAAGTCTATTTATCTCCTCGAAAAAAATACAGTTTGGGCACAACATTAGACGTCACTTATTCTAACATACAAGATATTGGTATTGCAGGTAGCGTAACAGAAAGCATTAGAAATGTTTTTAACGGTGCCGAAACACTGGAAGTTTCAGCTCGAGGAAACATTGGCTCATCAAAAGATTTGGCAAATCCTGATAATGTATTTTTTAATGTCACAGAATACGGACTTGATTTGAAACTAAACATTCCTAGAATTTGGTTTCCCTTCAAAACTGAGAAAATTATTCCAAAAAGCATGATTCCTTCTACCCTTCTTTCGATAGGTTTATCTTCACAAAGGAATATTGGATTAGACAAAGAGAATTTTACTAGCTCCTTAACATATAATTGGAACCCAAAAAAGAACAATTTAGCACGTTTTGATCTTTTTAACATGCAATATGTACGAAATCTAAACCCTAAAAATTATTTCAATGTTTATGAATCTTCTTACACTGCATTAAATAATATTGGAAAAATTTATAACATAAATCCTGATTATGTTGCTGTAGATACTGGTGATTTGATAATAGAAAAAGGAACAACAGGTTTCACAAATGACGTTTTGGATAAAACAATAGTTGTACCAAATCAACAATTCATAGATGTAAACAGCATTGAGGAACGAAGAGTGAGATTAACTGAAAATAATTTTATTATCGCCACTAATTACACTTTTTCGAAAACAACTAAAGCAGATTTAACTGACAACAATTTTTATCTCTTTAGAACCAAAATAGAATCGGCAGGCTCCCTTTTATCCTTAGTTGCTAACACGGCAAACTTACAAAAAAACCAAAATGGAAATTACGAAATTTTCAACTTAGAATATTCAGAGTACATAAAAACAGAATTTGATTACATCAAGTATTGGGAATTTTCCAAAGAAAAAGTGCTTGCTGTCAGAACCTTTTTTGGAATCGGTATTCCTTACGGAAATTCAAGCAACATTCCTTTTTCAAGGAGTTATTTTGCAGGAGGATCAAACGACAATAGAGCTTGGCAACCTTATAGTTTAGGGCCAGGAAGCAGCGGTGCAAAAGATGATTTTAATGAAGCCAATATGAAAATAGCTTTAAGTGCCGAATTCCGTTTTAAAATATTTGGAAGTCTTAAAGGAGCACTATTTGCTGATGCAGGTAATATTTGGAATGTCCTTGATAATGTCACTGCTGAAAAGGCAAAATTCAGTAGTCTTAAAGATTTAGAAGAAATGGCTTTAGGCACTGGTTTTGGATTACGTTACGACTTAAGCTTTTTTGTAGTACGGTTTGATTTAGGCTTCAAAACCTATAATCCCGCTAATGAACCTAATGAAAGATGGTTTAACTAATACGATTTCGCAAATTCAGTATTTAATTTTGGGATAAATTATCCTTTCTAATGGTAATTAATTCTTATTTTTGTCCACTATAAATTAATCTAAAAAAATAAAATGGCACATACTATTAAACCCGGCGTTGCAACAGGAGATCAAGTTCAAGAAATTTTCAATTATGCAAAAGAAAAAGGATTTGCTCTTCCTGCAGTAAACGTCATTGGTTCAGATACCATAAATGGTGTTCTTGAAACTGCCGCAAAATTAAATGCGCCCGTTATTATACAATTCTCTAATGGTGGAGCACAGTTTAATGCTGGAAAGGGACTTTCTAACGTAGGTGAAAAAGCAGCAATTGCTGGTGGAATCGCTGGAGCGTTACACATTCATACTTTAGCAGAAGCTTATGGCGCAACTGTAATTTTGCATACTGATCATTGTGCAAAAAAATTATTGCCTTGGATCGATGGTTTACTAGATGCTTCTGAAAAACATTTTGCAGAAACAGGAAAACCTTTATATAGCTCGCATAT